>JAAZLM010000143.1 GCA_012799315.1 Clostridiales bacterium
AACTTGCATAAGCTTCATATAATAGGTAGGTTAACATTCGTTACAGGATTTTGTTTTCTCAGTGTTGCACATTAACAATTGGATAACTTAATTTCAGCACAACACCGTTCATTATATACTGTTTACATCAATATGTCAAGGGTAAATCACCATAAAATGTAGGATTCCGCCCTGAGTAAACCATATGAGTATAGTAATCCGCCTTATTATTATAACGGCTAAACCACCGAAACGGCTGGAATTCTCACAGTGTTTTTTGCATCTTAATATGTGGGCATCCCTCATCTAAATAGGCATCGCCGATAGCAGTATAGTCCATTTTTTCATAGAACTCTTTGACTCGCACCTGAGCAGAGAGAACTACCGTTCTAGCTTTTTGCGCCTTAGCTATTTCTTCAAGCTCCTGGACTAAAATTTTTCCTAGATCCCTCCCCCTATATTGGGGTAGCACTGCAATTCTCCCAATGATATAGACATTGTCTTCTTTAGGGAATACCCTCCCCGTTCCAGCTGGGATGCCATCAACGGTGAGAAGAGTGTGTGTAGCTATTTCGTCTATATCATCGAATTCTACCACGAATCCTTGTTCCTCTACAAATACGATCTGGCGGATCCTGCGAGCATCGTGCAAGTTATCGAGTCCTTTTTCAGTTATAAATTCTATCAAATTCTTGCCCCTCCCCATTTTTTAATTCATTATAACCCTATTTTTTATGTAGGTCAATATAATGAAGTGGAAAATGGCAGAATTCATCATCCTTTTACTGAACCGCTGACTAGACCGGCATAAATATATTTTTGTAGGGATAAGAAGATTATGAGCATCGGTATAATTGTAATGATTATTCCTGCGAAAATTACCTCCCACCGACCACCATATGGCCCGATGAATCTATATAATGCTGTCGATACGACGGCAAGATGCTTTGATGGCATATAGAGTTGAGCAGTGTAGAAATCGTTATATATGCCGACCATTTTTATAATTAGTATTGTCGCAATCGCCGGCTTGAGTAAAGGCAGTATTATCTGGAAGTAGATGCGAAAATATGACGCTCCATCCATAATGGCGCTTTCATCAAGAGAGATTGAAATATTGTTGAGGAACTGCATGAAAATATAAATTGAAATAATATCCGTCCCTACATAGAGAACTATGGGGGCAAAAATCGTATCAACAAGACCCATCTTCAAGATTATCTGATATACTGTAACTTGCATAGAAATGCTAGGAAGAAGTGTTGCAATGAGGAAAAGCCATTTTACAGTAGAAGAAAAGTGATTTTTAAACCGTTGTAATACAAATGCCGTCATTGATCCTGTCAATATAGTGCCAAAACATGATATTACTAATATGATAATTGTGTTTTTCAGCCCTAAGAGAACCTTCCCGTCTATGAAGGCAGTTTTATAATTCCCCCACTCCAATTTTGTCGGCGGTGAAAATACGCCTGAATTATAGAATTCTCTATGCGATTTAAACGATCCTAAGAAAACTACTATTAAGGGCACGACAACGATCACAACTGCACAGACTAATACCATATATTTTAAGAAAACAACTATGGGTGAACTTCTCTTAATTTTATTGTTTATTTTTGCAGTGCTTGTATTATGCATTTTATGCCTCCTCCCTAAATATCAGCTTTTGTATGACTGTTACGATAATAATTATTGCAAGTAATATTATCGCCATCGCCGACGCTAGCCCAACCTTATTGTATTTAAAGGCTGTTTCTATCGTTTGTATAACAAATGTGCTAGTGCCGAATTTCCCGCCCGTCATTATATAGGGAATTTCAAATACGCTTATTGCACCTTTAATGGCTAGTATCATTTGCAAGCCGATTATCGGGCGAATGCTTGGGAAGACTATGTATTGGAATCTTTGCCAGCTATTTGCACCATCGAGGTCGGACGCCTCATATAAATCCGGCGATATCGATTGTATTGCACCCATGAACATTACAAAATCAAATCCTATATATCGCCAAATCGACACAAAAACGAGGCTGATGTTTGCACTAAGAGGATCGGAAAGAAACTTGACTCCCTCTCCACCGAACAACTTGATTATGCTGTTCAATGCTCCATCAGTAGTTATAAAACCATCACCCAATTGGAAAAATCGAACAAATATTAAGGCTATCGCTACCCCGTTTATCATGTAAGGGAAGAAAATGAAGCCTTTGAATATATTGGCAAACCTCACCTTAGAACAAATAATCGATGCAAGAAGAAGTGCTAACGAGAGTTGTATGAAAGAACCGGCGAGATAGTATAGACTGTTCAAAAGTGGTCTAAAATACTCCGGTTGCGAAAATACAGTCAAGTAGTTATCGAACCCGACAAAACTATCATTAACACTGAACTGCGTTCTATCTTGAAAGCTATAAATAAGCATATTTGTAGCAGGGATATATGTTAATACGATTAAAAGTAACAAAGGTATGAGCATAAAAGTTATAGTAGTGATAGTTTTTTGTACTTTATAGTTAGATAGTGCTCCTTTTCGTGGAACTTCTGCTTGAGTCCGTGCTGATTTTGTATCCTTATCCATATAGATCTCCTCTCAAAATAAATGCTTGGAAGGTATCCCCTCCAAGCATTTATGCATTTTTATTGCTTAATCATTGCCGAGGACTGAATCTCTTGCTTTATTCCATTCTTTATTAACATCGGCTGTAATTTTGTTATATTCATCTCTGCCTTTTTTACCGAATGCTGCTTCTGCTAGTTTGAATTTGAAGTTGTTAGCTGCATCGCCCCAAGGGTCAACCTCAGAATCTTTAGCTATTTTATCAAATTTACCAGTTAACTCTTCAGGTGCAGGTTCGGCTACAATTAGCTTAACTTTCAATTCATCGAATGATGATAAAACTTCAGGCATTGGGTTGCCTTTTACAACACTTATAAGTCCCTCTTTTTCAGCGAATCCGGATTCCTCACAGAACCAGAATAGAAATGCCTTTGCTGCTTCAATATTCTTTGAATTCTTATTAACACTCATTGCATAGTCATTTGCTGAAACAGAATAGATCTCACCATCGACCTTATTAGGGAAAGGCATATATCCAACAACAGCTGGATCAACACCAATATTTTCAGCCGCCTCTTGGAACTGCGATATTGCCCATGAACCTAGTACCATAGCACCGATATTCCCTTCGGCAAATGCAGTCTTTGAACCCTCCCAATCCGTTGTAGATGGATCGCTCTCATGTAATGAATCGTCTGAATAAATGTCATATAACATTCCGTATACGGCATCGTATGCACTGCCTTCATAGAAGAGATCTTCCTCTTCTGTTAGTAGTCTATTCTCATAATTAGCATCGCCGGATGCTGAAACTACAAGACTTTGCCATTGTGAAATTGTCCAACTGTCCTTATAGTTCGTGTAATATGGAATAGCTTCACCTTTATCGGCAATCTTCTTCAAACAATCGATGAATTCTGCTGGTGATTCTGGTAGATCTGTGATTCCAGCATTCTTCCATACATCTTTATTATATAGTATGCCGGACGCCGTTCCACCATGGCCAAGAGCGTAGATTTTACCGTCTAATTCGTAACCGTCCACCCAATAGTATTTTTCGGACATATCTGATTTATCACCTAAAGGAACAAAGAAATCTGCCAATTCTTCCTGTTTTACCGATTGAGGAGTCATTATTACGTCACCATAATTATCACTCGTCATCATCGTTTGAATTTCAGTGGCATATTCCGTGATAGCCTGAAATTCGATTTTAACATCAGGATGAATCTTATTAAACTCTGCTGCTAATTTGTCCATTGTTCCATCTTCCTGCCTATCTGTACGATGGTGAATGAACTTAATTGTGCCGGATAGTTCGCTACCCCCCTGTGCTGTATCCTCCGATGATGGTGTACTTGAATCAGTATCGGGCACCGGATCATCTTTTTTGCATCCTACTGCAATTGAGCCTAGCATCAAGACCGCGAGCATTAAAGCTAATACTTTTTTCATTATGTATCCTCCTTTTAGTTTAGTTAAATATGCTTAACATATTACTATTATAGCACTTAATAACCTAATGTCAATTAGTTAACAGTAAAACGTCGCTTTGCACAAAGTTAATAACTTTTTGTTGGTGATAATGCCTAAGGTATAATTAATATAATCGTTATCATTACATTATTAATATAATTTTATTAATAATGTGCACTTTAGTTGTCCCACGTATTAATATATATTGTATGAAGGGCACATCGGGCATTTTATTGGCTTTATTTACTTTAATTTAACTGGTGTATGGAGTTTTTAATAACCGTTTAAGAGAATTTAGGCTGCCCGTCCTTAAATCCTACCTGCATAGAAGTTTAAGTAAATAGTATGCGGATAAACCATAATTATGAACATATAATAGCATTACTAAATTCATGGGGTGATATATTGGATGAAAAAAAGGTTAAATGCAGTTGCAAGTGGGTGAAATGTAAGCGGCACGGTGATTGCATTGCGTGTATAGAACATCATAAAAAGAACGAAAAACATCCACTTCCTTTTTGCATGAAGGTCAAAGTCAATACAAAAAAGAAAGTGGATGAAGAAAAGGATAAGAATTAATCTTAATATTAGTGATTAATGTCCAGTAAACATCATAAAAAAGGCAATGGCAATGCCCGCTAAAAAGGCAAGGTTTGAGTGCTTTTTAGGATTCTCATTAGTCTCCGGTAATAGGTGCGATGCCGAAACATATACTAACACGCCCGCAACAAATCCTAGTGCTAATCCAAGTGAGGATTCGCTGACTCTGCTCATGAACGGATATGCAACAAAAGCACCGATAGGCGTCGTCAATCCTGCTACCAAAAAGGCATATAGCATTGCCTTTTTGCTACTTATTCCGCTCTTTATTAGAAATGTGAATGTAATTACACCTTCGGAAAATTCATGTACAACTAGTCCGATACCGGTCAAGATACCGACCATTGTACTCATGCTGAAGGTTACCGTATAGATAACACCATCCATCAGCGAATGAATGAAGATGCCCTGAATGGCAGTAATACCGAACGCTAATTCCTTTTGATTCGTTTTTAATTTAATGAACTTATTGCTAAAGAACATGAAGATAAAACCGATTAAGGCTGCAAATCCTGCGTTGGTATTCTTCTGCAATGCCTCAGGGAATGCCATTATCAGTGGCGATGAAATCAGTATTCCGGCTGCAAAGCACATGAAATATTCTTTAGCTCTAGCTGCCCATTCTTTATTTTTATATATTACCCAAATTCCAATGCCGTTAATGACCATTGCGCTCAGGGCAAATATAGATATCCATGTGAATGTGCTAAATTCTTTCAAAGCAATCGCACTCCTTTTTTATTCGATAGTCGCTAATTTACTGACGGATTTATTCGCCGCATTCATCATGATGTTGATGTTCATGGCAAACGGATCCCGTCGATTTCAATTCGCCCTTCAGGTATGATTGCGCCGCCACTTTTGCATTTCCACTAGCACCGAATACTACCTCAATGCCTTTTTCATCAAAGATGTCGATAGCTCCGCCGCCCATACCACCGGATATAATAACATTTACGCCCAAATCGTTTAGGAAGTTAGGTAGGAATCCTGGTTTGTGGCCGGGATTCGGCACTGAGCTGCTGTTGAAGATTTCCCCTCTTTGGGCTACATATATATTGAAATTCTCACAATGTCCAAAATGCTCTGTCACCATATCGTTCTCACTAGCTACTGCAATTTTAATCATTTTCATTCTCCATTTCTTCTAATACATGTGCAACGGAGTCCATAAAGTCCCCATCGATTAATTCAATCATCCCCTTATCACAAGCTGCGGACAATTTAGGATCAATAGGCAGTTTCGCCAAAACGTTTAGATTATATTCATTTGCGATTTCCTCAATATGACTATCGCCGAAAATTTTGTAGTCCTTGCCATTATCGGGGCATCTAAAATAAGACATATTTTCCACCAGTCCTATTATCGGGATATTCATCATATTCGCCATTTTAACTGCCTTAGACACTATCATTGAAACTAATTCCTGCGGTGATGTAACTATTATAATCCCATCAACAGCTATTGATTGGAATACAGTTAGCGGAACATCGCCCGTGCCCGGTGGCATATCTACAAACATGAAATCAACATCGTTCCAAATTACATCTGTCCAAAATTGCTTTACCATATTTGCTATGACTGGCCCTCGCCAAACTACTGGGTCCGTGTCGTTCTCCAGTAGCAAATTAACCGACATTATATCAATGCCCGTCTTACTCTTTACGGGGAATAATCCGAATTCACTCGCTGTTGCTTTTTCCTTTAATCCAAATGCCTTAGGGATTGAAGGACCGGTTATATCAGCATCGAGTACGGCAGAATTATACCCTCTTCTATTCATTGTTACTGCAAGCATTGAAGTCACTAGTGACTTACCCACTCCGCCTTTACCGCTGACGATTCCGATAACTTTTCTTACGCAGCTCATCTCATTGAGTTGTTCGGAAAAGTCCATTTGCTGCTCAGTCCTATCCGTGCAATTTTCCGAACAGCTACTGCAATTTTGACTACAATTTTCGCTCATATTTCTTTCTCCTTAAATATAAATTCCCACCTACACTAATGCTACATCACTTCAAGAACATATCATGTATTGCCCCTTCTCCCTCTTTGCCTGCGGCATCCAACGCCGCATCCATTCTCGAATTCATCGCAAAGGCGGTATTCACCACCTTCAATTAAAAGCACCTTACCATTAACAAGTGATTGAGCTAATTTCCTGCGTGCTTCAATATAAATCCCCTGAACAGTAGTACGAGCAACATTCATCTGCTTAGCGCATTCTTCTTGATTTAGTCCTTCTAGATCGATCAATCTTATTGTTTCATATTCGTCAACTGTCATTTTTACAAACATATTTTCATCAGCCGACGAATCAAGAGGGCCGAATCTATTACTATCGGGTAGGCTGCATACTTTTCTCCATTTTCTTGGTCTTGCCATGCTTTCACCCCCATTTCAATGTAGGAATCACTTGAGCATTCTAAAACCGCCCTACACTAACTACAAGGCAAAATTAACTTATCGATTTCTTAAAGGTTGGATAATAAAAATCCTCCCTAGCTTGAGCACTCCTGCCCACATTCTGACCGAACGTATAATCAAATTAGCGACTGAATCCTTGAAAATGCGAATCCCCACTACAAAGACCTAGTCATCTATTAGTTCTTACATCTGTTCTTGGCATATTAACGATCAGTTAGTGGCATATGTCAATATAATCTTATTATACACTATTGTTGACATATGTCAATATCTATTTTAGAAAATGCCCCGTTCTATATACGGGGCATTAAGGGTGGTGTTATTTTATATTGCGACATTTACGCATTGACTTTTGCATTTTTATTTGCAAGTTTTACATTCATTGTTTCCGACATAATCAGCATTAATGCTGCTAATGCTAGCAAATATATTGGGTA
>JAAZLM010000144.1 GCA_012799315.1 Clostridiales bacterium
ATTGTGGAGGCGATAAAGCCATAATAGTAAGGCAAATTGCTAAGGATAATTTTGTTAGAATAGAAGTGATGGATCACGGTGAAGGCATTGATGATGCTGATCTGCCCTATATTTGGGAGCGTTACTACAAGGTCGACAAAAAACATAAAAGACCAATTATGGGCACTGGACTTGGGCTTTCTATAGTGAAAAAAATTATTGAAATGCACGATGGTTCATACGGTGTAAAATCTCAATTGGGTAAAGGAAGCAGATTTTGGTTTGAATTAAAGATAAAGTAGTGAACCCAATCTAACAAATTACTGAGCAATTAGCCTACGCATAGCGTCAACACTCATTATAAAAGGCGAAATCGCTCATTCTTGTATTATACACAAAAAAAGTGTATAATTATATTATATATAAAATAGAGGGGCGTGGATTTACTTGAAATTAATTTCATGGAACGTAAACGGCATCAGGGCTTGTATAAAAAAAGGATTCGAAGATTTCTTAAATGAAGCCGATGCAGATATATTTTCTATTCAGGAAACAAAAATGCAGGAGGGACAGGTTGAAATTGACTTCCCCGGATATAATCAATACTGGGATAGCGCCGAGAGGAAGGGTTATTCGGGCACCGCTTGCTTCACTAAAGAGAAACCGCTTACATTCACTAAAGGACTAGGCATAGAAGAGCACGACACGGAGGGGCGTGTTGTAACTCTCGAATATGATAAGTTCTACTTGGTCAATGTATATACTCCGAATGCACAGCCAAAGCTAGCTAGAATAGATTATCGAATGGAATGGGATGATGCATTTAGGCAATATGTAAGCGATTTAGATAAATCCAAACCAGTAATTATATGCGGCGACTTAAATGTAGCACATAATGAAATAGACTTAAAAAATGCTAAGCCGAATATAGGTAATCCCGGATTTTCCTATGAAGAAAGAGGGAAGTTCACCGAATTATTAGAAGCGGGTTTCATCGATACATTTAGATACTTATATCCCGACAAGACGGGCGCATATACATGGTGGTCATATATGTTCAACGCACGTGCTAACAATGCAGGGTGGAGGATAGATTATTTCGTTGTTTCTGACAGGCTCAAAGATAAGATTATTGATAGCTGCATTTATCCTGAAATAATGGGCAGTGACCATTGCCCGGTCGGTCTTGAAATATCTTTGTAAAGGTTGATTATATGCGAATTTTAGTAGATGCGGATGCCTGCCCTGTTAAGGAGATTATTATCATGCACGCAAAGAGGCATGGAATACCAGTCACTATGATAATCGATACAAGCCACGAACTTAACGATGGTTATAGTGAAATTATCACAGTGGATAAAGCAAGGGACAGTGTCGATATTAAGCTAATAAACTTGACTAGTGCAGGTGATATTGTTGTCACGCAGGATTTTGGAGTGGCGGCGATGGCGCTGGGAAAAGGAGCAATCCCAATTAATCAGAATGGACTAATTTTCACTGACGATAATATGGATAGGCTACTTCTGGAGAGGTATATTGGACATAAGATTCGCAGATCGGGTGGACGGACACGCAATATGAAAAAACGAACTAAGGAAAACGATGATGAATTTGAAAAGGCATTTGTGCCATTGCTCAAAAGGCAACTCAATACCGGGCAATCGTAATACATTAAAAAATGGTATCACCAATTGGTGATACCATTTTTATGCGGTAGTTTATTCTACTTGTTCAGTGTTTTCTCCATAAATTTATTTGAATCTACTATAAATCGTGAATGAGTGCCTTTTCCGATTAGTCCAACATCATCGGATGCAGTAATATCAAAATCAACTTGCCTGCCATCGATAGCAGTTATTGTCGCCGTTGCACTGACACTCCTGCCCTTTGCGGTAGCGGATAGATGGGAGATGTTCACCATCGTGCCGACCGAGGTTTCGCCATCGTCTAAGAATTGTGCCAAAGATGCCGCTGCTGATTTTTCCATCAATGCTATCATCATCGGTGTAGCAAATACTTCTAAATCACCACTGCCAACAGACTTCGCAAGCATATTTTCTTCTACAATAGCATCAACTGTAATACTAGTGCCGACCGATATATCTTTCATATAATCCTCCTTAAGCTTCATCAATGCTGAAATGCGTGCCGATTTCTTTACCGTCGAATAAATCGTATAGGTTTTCTGGGCGATCACCATTAATAATGATAGTTTCAACTCCAGCATCTAAAGCAATTTTTGCCGCATGGAGTTTTGTTTGCATTCCACCCGTGCCAAGATCCGAGCCAGCGCATCCCGCACAGGCAAGCAACTCATCATCAATTTTAGTTACAAGCGGCAGGAGTTTCGCATCGTTATTCAACCTAGGATCTTTATCGTAAAGACCATCAATATCGGTAAGTATGATTAGCAAATCGGCATTAACTAGAACACTTACTATCGCCGATAGTGTGTCATTTTCGCCGAATGTACCGCCCATATCGATTTCCTCACATGATACAGTATCGTTCTCATTTATAATAGGGATAGTATCATATTCTAGCAATCGATTAAGCGTATTAACAACATTTCGCTTGAGTCCATCATTTGCAATGACGTCCCTTGTTAACAAAACTTGCGCTACGATATGCTCATATTCAGAAAAATAACCATCGTACATATACATAAGCTCGCATTGTCCGATAGCTGCGCATGCCTGCTTAGATGGCATATCCGATGGCCGCCCATCGAGCTTTAACTTCCCAACTCCGACGCCGATCGCACCGGAAGTTACTAAGAGAATCTCCTTACCCGAGTTTTTTAAATCGGAAATAACTTTAACCAGGTTTTCCATTCTGCGAATCTTAATTCGCCCAGTTGAATGCGTCAATGTTGACGTTCCAATTTTCACAACAATCCGTTTGCTGTCTTTTAAGTTCATATAAAATCTCCTCATAGATATTTAGGTTATATTTTAATGTATTGACTACTGCATATATGTTATGCCAACAATCCAGCCCGATGAATCTACATACTAATTACTTTATAGCCGTCATTAACGTAATTTTTCATTCCTGCGTGTCCTGACATATCGCTTAACATTGGTAGTCCGATGTTGCTTACATCATCATATATGCCAAGTACCTTTGAACAGGCGGTGCAAATGCCGGCGATCAGTCCGCTTTCTTTAGCCTTTAAGTATAGGGGGTTCTGCTCTTTCTCAAAAATAGTGACGAGCTTCACGGATGCACCTTCAAATATAATCTTCACCTCAGAGCCATCTTGAGCTAGATCCAGCGCATTTAACAAAATGTGTTGAAAGCACATTTTTTCACCCGTCATACCGTAGAATAAAACTTTCTTCATAATATCTCTCCTTAAATAAAATTACTCCCACTCAATTGTTGATGGTGGTTTTGATGTAATATCGTATACTATTCGGTTAATTGAGCCTGCCTCATTCACGATCCTTTTGGAGATTTTATCAAGCACATCGTACGGGATACGTGCATAATCCGCCGTCATAAAATCATTTGTCACCACTCCACGTAGCGCAAGTGTATAGTCATAGGTTCGCTGTGCCTTTGTCACGCCGACAGAACGCATCGATGTAAGAACACAGAAATATTGATGTATCTGTTTATCAAGTGACGCTTTTGCAATTTCGTCTCTGAATATGAAATCAGCCTCACGTAGTATTTCAAGTTTCTCAAATGTAATATCGCCAATAATTCTAATAGCAAGACCAGGGCCGGGGAATGGTTGCCTGAACACTAGCCTTTCGTCCAATCCTAGAACTAATCCCAATTGGCGAACCTCATCTTTGAATAGTTGGCGGAGTGGCTCAATAATCTCCTTGAATTCTACATGATCGGGTAGCCCGCCGACATTGTGATGACTTTTTATTAATGCGGCATCTCCAGCGCCGGATTCAATCACGTCGGGATAGATAGTTCCCTGTACTAGGAAATCGACAGTGCCGATCTTCCTTGCCTCATCTTCAAAAACACGTATGAATTCTTCGCCAATTATCTTTCTTTTTGTTTCCGGATCGCTAATACCGCTCAGCCTATTGAGGAAGCGCTCCCCAGCATTTACACGAACAAGGTTTATATCCCAATCGGCGAATGCGTCCTCGACTTCGTCACCTTCATTTTTACGCATAAAGCCATGATCAACAAAAATACAGCTGAGCTGATCGCCAATTGCCTTTGAGAGTAATGCCGCTGCAACAGAGCTATCGACCCCTCCCGATAGGGCAAGAAGAACCCTCTTATTGCCGACGGTTTTGCGAATATTATCAATTGATGCTTTTGCGTAGCTTTCCATTGTCCAATCGCCAACACAACCGCAAATACTATATAAGAAATTACGCAGTATCTTTGATCCGTTCTCCGTATTGCTAATTTCGGGATGGAATTGCACGCCGTAGAATTTCCTGCTGCTATCCTGAATTGATATAGTGGGAATATCATCCGAATTTGCAATTGTATCAAAATTATCGGGAGTAGTGTCAACATAATAGTCCCTACTCATCCATGTCCTGCCACAACTGGGTAACCCATCGAACAATGTAGATGAATTATCGAAAGAAGCGACAACTTCACAATATTCATCGTCATTTGATGAGGAGATACTACCGCCGAATGCCCTTGCCATTAAGTGCATACCGCTGCTAATTCCTAGAATAGGAACATCGATCTCCCATATGCCATTATCTATTTCACGCAACTTATTGCTAGAAGTATCACCTATTATAATAATACCGACGGGATTCAGTTTCTTAATTTTCTCTAGTGGGATAGTGTAGGGATGCACTTCACAATAGACATTGCATTCACGTACCCTCCTAGCTATTAATTGGTTGTTCCTGCCGCCTAAATCAAGAATTAAAACAAATTGATTTTTCATCTTTGCAATTACTGCCTTTCCGACTTTGAATTTTTTTAAGTCTATATTACAAGTCAATGTATCTGGATTTTAATATGCATTATAAACTATATTTTAACACTAATCACTACTACAAGCAAGTATTTTATTTGAATTTTCATAGTGGTGTATTTTTACGATTAGATTGGGAAAAATAGCTACCTAAGATAAATGATATTCTTTTATAGTAAAGGAGCATGCAAATGGAACAGATTAAATCATCTAATGGCTATATGAAGAATCGTATTATAGCATTAATTTCAATCATGATGTTATTGCTAAGCACAGTTGTCAGCGCTGCAATATTCGATATGCCGGTTGCTAATACAAATGCAGTGCAGGAGATAGCCTTTTATACAGTAAAAGGTAGTGAATTTGAATTTAGCTGCGACAACATCGAATCAAGATTAGGCATACCACGTGGCACATTGCTGGGTATGACGGTAACATCGTTGCCTGAGA
The DNA here is from genome assembly GCA_012799315.1 of Clostridiales bacterium. Classification (GTDB taxonomy): domain Bacteria; phylum Bacillota; class Clostridia; order Oscillospirales; family Ruminococcaceae; genus JAAZLM01. The sequence continues at coordinate 5,351 of JAAZLM010000144.1, forward strand.
CGAACGAGGCAAAGTTCTCTATCGGCGACGATGCTTTGAATGAATTTGACACATTGACAAGGGACGAGATAAATTCGCTGAAACTTACTACAATTGACGATGTAGAAAAGATAGAGATAGGATTCATCCCCGATTGTGCCCAAAGCATAGCAACAATAGCGACAATAAGCATCTTGGATACCTATAACAATCCGCCAAAGGTCGAGAGTGCAAGGTATAATACAAATAGAAATATACCAGTAATGGGGAAGATAACAGCATATGATCCCGATGGCGACATGGTGAGAATAAAACTAATTTCTAAACCGGAGAAGGGGACTATCACATTCGATGGACTATCTTTTGAATATAAACCGTATGCAAAATCAGCAGGGAAGGATAGATTCACTTTTATTTGTGAAGATAAATACGGTAATATATCGAATGAGAGCTTTGTAGATGTTATGATAGAAGATATAAAATCCGGTGTTTCGTATGCGGACATGAACGGGAATCCTAGCCATTATGCGGCAATAAAGCTATCGCAGAAGTCAATTCTTACTGGGCAGCGCATTGGCGGGCAGTATTTCCTAGAGCCGAATGAAGGAGTGGATAGAGGGGAATTCCTTGTGATGTTGATAAGTGCCGCAATGCTTGAAAAAGAATTGCCGCCATGTGTGAATACGGGGCTACAAAACGATAGTGAGATCCCATTATATCTTAAACCATATATTAAATTAGGTATTGATAAAGGCATTATAAAAGAGAGTAAATTTAATTATAAAGAGATCCCAACCAGGGCGGAGTCGGTCGTGATGGTGAGCAGAACCGCAGGTATGCCGAATGTTACAAAGCACAATCCGAACATATCGGATATATCGCAAATTCCTGAATGGGCACTATCATCATATATGAATTTATCCGCATATAAGATGCTAGATCTACATGATGGAAAAGCCCATCCCAACAATGCTTTAACACGAGCAGGTGCAGTAGATCTGCTATGGCAATTATGGAAATATGCAGATACAGTCCGTTAGATGAAAATCCTCCATACTGAATTCAGTATGGAGGATTTATTTACTTACTTATTAATTGGCCTACATATAACTGAAAAAGGATATTGTGAACGCAGATATTCCATGCATTTCATAGCACTTTCATATTCAGCTATATTAAACAGCCCGTATACGGCGGTTCCACTACCGCTCATAGATGCGCCCACTGCTCCCATTGACAGCATGACTTCTTTTATAGATGCAACTTCATCAACTTCTGCAAGTTGCTCGAAAACGTTGCCGATAGCCGATCCTACTTGTGATAGGCTATTAGTTGTCAATGCTAACATCACATCATCGGTGTATTCCTGCGTCTTGGCATTCACGTCGGGATCACCGTATATTCTATCGAATTCCGCATATGCCTTTGGCGTACTGATGCCACCGGCCGGCTTAGCCACTACAATGTAGCAGTCAGCCAGTTTCGTCACTGGTGTGATAATCTCACCAATACCCTCACATAATTGTGTGCCGCCAACAATGCAGAATGGCACATCAGCACCAATTTCGACACCTATATCGCAAAGCTCACTTGTCGATAATCCCGCTCCATATAGCCAATTCAATCCGATAAGAACGGCGGCAGCATCGGCACTTGCGCCGCCAAGTCCCGCCTGGGATGGGATTCGCTTTTCCAAATAGATAGAGATACCCCTATCAGCTATCCCTACCGCTTCTAGAAAAGTCTTTGCTGCCTTATACGCGCTGTTCTCCTCATTGAGTATTAAGGTATCATCGTCACTTGAAAGGGTGATCTTATCACCTACACATCTGTTGATTTTCAATGTATCATAAATGCTAATTGACTGCATCACCGTTCTTAAAAGGTGGTAATTATCTTCTCTTATCCCCACGATATCGAGGGAAAGATTCAACTTAGCATAAGCATTAATGGATATGTTTTTTCGCATGGAAAACAACACACCTTTCAATTAATAAAACTATCCTCTTAATTCTTTTAGGAAGCATTCAATACGTTCAATTGCAGTCTTTAGATGATTTAGAGAATACGCATACGACACACGAACATATCCTTCACCGCTTTCACCAAATGCATTCCCCGGCACAACTGCAACTTTTTGCGACTTTAGCAATCTTTCGCAAAAATCATTAGATGTAAGGCCTGTTTCCTTAATAGATGGGAACACATAGAATGCCCCCTCAGGCTCAAAACAATCCAGACCAATACGATTGAAACTGCTAACTAGGTATTTGCGACGAATATTATATTCTTTGCGCATATATGCAATATCTTCATCACAATTTTCAAGAGCATCAATTGCAGCATATTGGCTTACAGTAGGGGAGCTCATGATAGCATATTGATGTATTTTTAGCATCTGCTTTATAATTGGTGATGGCCCAACGGCGAATCCTAGTCGCCAGCCTGTCATTGCGTAATTTTTAGAAAAGCCATTTACTAAGATAGTCCTTTCACGCATATTTTCTACTTCTGCAATTGAAACGTGTTTACCACTATATGTTAATTCAGAATATAACTCATCGGATAGAACAATTATATTTGTATCCTTTAAGACATTTGCAATCTCCTCTAAGTGAGGGCGCTTCATAATAGCGCCAGTAGGATTATTAGGATAGGGGAGAACTAACATTTTAGTTTTAGACGTTATTTTAGCTTTTAAGGAATCGGCAGTTAAACGGAATTTATCTTCGTGCAATGTCCTTATCGGCACAGGAATACCGCCGGTTAAAGACACGATAGGTGAATAACATACGAAGCTAGGTTCAGGAATAAGCACTTCATCCCCAGGATTTATTAATGCACGAATAGCAAGATCAATTGCCTCGGATCCGCCGACTGTTACAAGTGTTTCATCAACGGGATTATACTGCACACCGATTCTACTTTGCATATATTTGCAAATAGATTCCCTTAATCCGATTAATCCTGAATTTGCCGTGTAGCTAGTTTTGCCTTTTTCGAGTGTTCTAATTGCAGTTTTTCTAACTGACCAAGGTGTTTTAAAATCGGGCTCACCAATAGCGAGGGAGATTGTCCCCTCTATTGCCGATGCCATATCAAAGAACCGCCGAATGCCTGACGGTTGAATATTATAAGCATTATCTGCTATTAGTTTATCATAATCTATCACAAAGAGATTAAGCCCCTTTCATCAGTGTCTTCTTTCATAAGAAAAATACCCCTTTCTTTATATCGCCTTAGCACAAAATGTGTGGACGTAGCCAATACGCCATTTAGCGGTGCTAATCGCTGTGCAACGAACAGCGCAATATCACGGAGATTCCTTCCGCTAATGGTGACGGATAAATCATATTCGCCACTCAGTAGATACACGCTATCAACCTCATCAAATTGCATAATGGTTGAAGCAATATCATCAAAGCCAAAGTTCGGCTGAGGAGTCACCTTCAACTCAATAAAGGCAGTAACAGAATCTTGATCCGCCGCCTCCTCATCAATGATGGCGCTATATCCGTTGATAATGCCTGTGCGCTCATATTCCTTAATTTGCTCCTCCACTTCTCCTGCGGTAACGTCGAGAATTGAGGCAAGTTCACTACTAGTTAAACGGGCGTTCTGTTTTAATAAATGTAAAAGAGTGTCCATTTCATTACCTCCAACCAAAAATTATATTTCGTATCAATATTCAACGGGATATGCCTGTAAAATTAATCATAATTGTAGCATAAAATTCTGCCGATGTCTATACGGATGGAACAAAAACAAAATTTATATGCTAATGAAGTTGGCATTTCTACTCTTAAAATAAGTTATTTTTTTAAAGCCAATATCCTTTGCGATGGCAATTGCATCGTTAATGCCCTGACCGACGTCAACCGCCTTATGAGCATCTGAGCCGACGCTGATTAATTGACCGCCAATATCGTGATATAGCTTAATGCATTGATAATCGGGCAATGTATCACCAAGGTCGCCCCTTAGCCCCGAAGTGTTGATTTCAAGTGCGATCCCTTTTTCAATCATAATATTATATATTGATTTAATCTTTTCATAGTAATTCTCAAGATTCACCCTTATATCGGTGCGACCGTGAATATATCGAATAGGATATGTGAAGTGGGCAATTGCATCGCATTTTCCCCATTCGCATATTTCTTGCAATTCGTCGAAATATCTAGTAAGCAATTCATGTATATCCTGCTCATAGTAATTTAGGAAGTAGAAGTCATCATACCCCCTCATTTCATGGAGTGCGCATAGAACGAAGTCAAGATCCATTTCAGAAATTAGCTTTTCAGAGAAAGCAGTGTTCTGCGTTGGTTGCCCAAGTTCGACTCCTTTTAAAATTTCCATCCTGCCACTGAATTTAGGGCTTACTTCATCAATATCCTCAATGCAATTTTTAATTGCTGAGCTAATGTCATCACCACCGAACTCGTGCGCCTCACAATGGTCGGTAATGGCAAATATCTCAATGCCCAATTCCACCGCTCTTGTACACATATCTAGGACTGTTTCGCTACCATCCGGCGAATGCCTAGTGTGCGAATGACAATCTATAATAACTGAATGCATCTTAATTCCTCCTAACATTAATTACTACTATAATACCATATTTTCAATAAAAGCAACACAAAAAAAGAGTTTTAAGAATAAAAATTGTTACTTTACCATGTTTGATAATAGTCTATCTTGTGTTATAATATAATAAGTGACAAAATTACACTAACAATCGGGAGGAGCAAATAATAATGAAAGCAGTTGTAACCGTTATCGGGAAAGATACAGTTGGTATATTGGCTAAAATCAGCACCCTTTGCGCAAGGCATAAAGCAAATGTAATGGATGTAACACAAACGATTATGCAAGATTTATTTGC
>JAAZLM010000145.1 GCA_012799315.1 Clostridiales bacterium
AGACTGCTATAAGTATGCAGCAAGTTGCCGAGCCATATATAAGGAATAGGGCGGTAAGGCATCTTGAAAAGGGTAGAATCGTGATCTTCGGTTGCGGTACGGGTAACCCGTTCTTCTCCACTGATACGGCATCCGCATTGCGTGCTGCTGAAATGGAGGCGGAAATCCTCCTAAAGGCGACAATGGTGGACGGTATATATGATAAAGATCCCAAGATCCATGCCGACGCAGTAAAATTTGATGAACTCACTTTCAGTGAAATTCTTGTCAAAAAGCTAGAAGTAATGGATAGCACCGCTGCAGCGATGTGTAAAGATAATGGTATTCCAATTAGAGTATTTGATTTAAGTGCTCCAGATAACATCTTTAAAGCAATAATGGGTGAAGAAGTGGGCACTCTTGTTAAGGAGGACAAGTAATGAAAGCAGATCTTAAGAACGCAAAAGAAAAAATGGGTAAATGCATTGACTCGTTACAGTATGAATTGTCATCAATCAGGGCAGGCAGGGCCAATCCTGCAGTGCTAGATAAAATTCTTGTCGATTATTATGGCACACCTACAAGCATTAACCAAATGGCGGCAATTTCCGTTACAGAGGCTAGAGTTCTATCGATTCAGCCATGGGATGCAACCGCATTGCAAGCAATCGAAAAAGCAATTCAAGCATCCGACCTTGGCATTAATCCTACGAACGACGGTAAAGTTGTTCGTGTAGCTTTCCCTCAATTAACTGAGGAGAGAAGAAAAGAACTTGTTAAACTTGTTAGCAAATATGGTGAGGATTCTAAAATTTCAGTTAGGAATGTTCGTCGTGATACTCTTGATAAATTCAAGAAAATGAAAAGAGATTCCGAACTTACAGAGGATGAACTCAAGGGACTTGAGAAAGATGTTCAAAATATAACAGATGATTTTGTAAAGAAAATTGATGATATAGTTGCTGAAAAGCAAGAAGAAATCATGTCAATATAAATCGTTTGAATGGATGATGAAATGGCTAAAGAAAGAATAGAATCTCTACCAAAACACATTGGCATTATTATGGATGGTAATGGCAGATGGGCGAAAAAACGTGGCCTTCCACGTAAATTCGGGCACCGCCAAGGAGCAAAGGCATTCCGTAAAGTTGTAAGGTATTGTAAGGAAAAAGGCATAAGGTGCTGCACCTTCTATGCCTTTTCGACTGAAAATTGGAGCCGCCCAAAAGAAGAAGTCGATGCGATCATGTCACTAATGAAAGAATATCTTGATGAAGTAAGAAAATATATTGATGAGGATGTTCGTGTTATTTTCATTGGAGATAGAACGAAATTAGACCATGATATTCAGCAAAAAATGAATGCACTTGAAGAAGACTCCAAGGACTTTACTTCGATGACTTTAGGCATTGCTGTCAATTATGGCGGCAGAGCAGAAATTACTAATGCTGCAAAGTCAATTGCGCAGGAAGTTGCTAGCGGTGATTTAGATTTATCGATGGTCGATGAACATACTTTTTCACAACATCTATATACATCGCAAATGCCCGATGTTGACCTAATAATTCGTCCGAGTGGCGAATATAGAATATCTAACTTCCTACTTTGGCAGTCAGCATATGCTGAATTTATTTTCATGAAGAATATTCTATGGCCGGATTTTTCGGAAAAGGATATGGATAAAGCTTTAGACGAATTTGCACGTCGAAACAGAAGATTTGGTGGGGTGTAAAAATGGCAAAAAGGGTTATATCAGCCTTTGTCGGACTTGTAATTCTAGGAATTGTACTAATGTTCTACAACACTATCGTATTGAATATAGCAATTTCGCTCATTGCGGTAATAGCTACATACGAGTTGCTTCTAGCTACAAAGTACTTCGATAATAAACCGATTTCTGTTGTATCACTCCTATTTGTTGCAACAGTACCTTTCCTTCAGACTAAACTCCTTGCCAATCATATCAGCGCTGTGATTTTCGCTTTTATAGCCGCATTATTTTTAATAATGATTTTACATAGCGAGAATGTTAAGATTGAGCAAGTTGGCTTAGTTTTCATGGTGTCGACACTGATACCATTTTCATTGAGCACGCTCATTTTAATTAGGGATGCATCATCCGACCATGCTTTATTTTTATTACTGCTTACGATGGCGGGTGCCTGGATTGGCGACACCGGTGCATATTTTGTCGGAAGTCTTCTTGGGAAGAACAAGCTTGCCCCAAAAATAAGTCCGAACAAAACCATCGAAGGATTGATAGGAGGAGTCTTATCGACGTCTGCATTCTTCATTATAATGGGACTTATATATAGTGGTATAAATAACGATATAGATTTAGATTTTATACCGCTAGCTATTTTAGGTGGTGTGTGCACATTGTTCGGTGTAATGGGTGATTTATCGGCATCTATAATTAAAAGACAATGCAATATTAAGGATTTCGGCTCTATAATGCCGGGACATGGCGGAGTGCTTGACAGATTTGATAGCATCTTATTTGTTGCGCCACTGATGTATATTACGCTTATGATTTTGCAGATTATATAATAGCTTTAATTTAGAAAGTTGGATTTATGTAATGAAGTCAATTACCATATTGGGTTCTACTGGTTCGATTGGAACACAGGCATTAGATATTGCAAGGGCGCATAATATTAGAATTGATGCCATTGCTGCGAATAGGAATGTTGACTTGATCGAGCAGCAGGCAAGAGAATTTTCCCCGAAGTATGTTGCGATATTCGACGAAAGTAAATATAAAAATCTTAAAGCTGCACTCTCCGACACAGGTATTAAAGTTGTTGCTGGTATGGATGGTGTATGCGAGATTTCAGCACTAGAAAGTACCGATATTGTCCTTAATAGCATCGTCGGGATGGTTGGACTGGTGCCGACATTGGCGGCGATTAAGGCAGGTAATGATATTGCACTAGCTAATAAAGAAACTTTAGTCGCTGGTGGCAAATTAGTTACCGATGCGGCGAAAAAACATGGTGTAAAGATTCTTCCTGTCGATAGTGAACATTCAGCGATATTTCAGTGCTTACAGGGTAATAATAAGTCAGAGGTTAATAAATTAATACTTACGGCATCGGGTGGGCCCTTTTATGGATGGACTAAAGAAGATCTAGAAAATGTCACTAAAGAACAAGCATTGAAGCATCCGAATTGGAGTATGGGGGCAAAGATAACAATTGATTCGGCAACTTTAATGAATAAAGGGCTAGAGCTTATCGAGGCAATGTGGCTATTCGATATGGCGCCCGGTGATATAGAGATAGCTGTCCACAGGCAGAGCATCGTACATTCACTAGTTGAATATATCGATTATTCGGTGATTGCCCAGCTAGGCATTCCTGATATGCGAATTCCGATACAATATGCGCTGACCTATCCTAATAGAATGACTTGCCCAACGGGGAGGCTAAATCTTTTCGAATGTGGCAATCTTACTTTTGAAGAGCCCGATTACGATACTTTTATTTGCTTACAAGCCGCTGTTAAAGCTGCGAACCTTGGCGGAATTTCGCCTTGCATTGCAAATTCTGCCAATGAGCAAGCGGTCGAATTATTCTTAAATGATCAAATTTCATTCTTGGGAATTGGCGAGCTAGTAATGGGTGCGGTCGAGGAATTATCCGGATTAGACAATAATTCACTTGATGATATATTTACAGCAGAAAAAATAGCTAGAGAATATGTAATAGAACATGGGCATGATGCCTAATAACCGAGCGGAAGGACTGACTATATGCAAGTAATCATAGCGATTATCGTTTTTGGGGTGATTATTGCCATTCACGAG
>JAAZLM010000146.1 GCA_012799315.1 Clostridiales bacterium
TCAAGCATTAAGCAATATTACGACGAGAAATACGATAGAAATAACTTTATTAAGAATGTTGTCCTTGACAATATCCTACCGGGCGATGTCGCAGTTAAGGCACGTGAATTACATTTCAATGCTGAAGTGAGCCGTGTAGTATTATTGATTCGTGTAGTCGCATCGACAGATGTATCGGCATATGAAGTTATTCAGAATTTATTCCCAGATAAGAACAAAGACTTTGTATTCAATATCGCTGAGAGTGATATTGTTCTTGTTAAGGAATTGAAGTCGGGCGTTACTCCAAAGGATTTGGAAAAGCTTGCTCGGTCGATATCCGATACTTTATCAAGTGAATTTTACACAAGGGCGAATGTCGGCATTGGCACACCCGTCATCGGTGTAAAAGATCTAGCTCGCTCATTCAAAGAGTCGCAAATTGCGCTTGAAGTGGGCAAGGTATTCGACACGGACAAGGCAATTGTTAGCTATGACAATCTTGGTATTGCAAGGCTAATCTATCATTTGCCGACAACACTGTGCGAAACATTCTTAAAAGAAGTATTTAAGAAGGGATCAATTGATTCACTAGATAGCGAAACACTATTTACAATTCAACGTTTCTTTGAAAATAACCTCAATGTATCAGAAACATCGAGGAAGTTATTCGTTCATAGGAACACGCTTGTTTATAGACTAGAAAAAATTAAGAAGCTCACAGGGCTGGACTTAAGGGAATTTGATCATGCAATTATATTCAAAATTGCGTTAATGGTGAAGAAGTATTTAGAAGCAAATCCATTTAAGTTCTAGTGCTTTTTTGTGTGACTTTAAAGAGAATTGACGGTACTGCTAGTTAGATATTTTGTATTTATTGTAGCAGATGCTTTGCAATGCCTTTTAAATTGGTTTTGTAATTTGCATATGTGATTACACAAATCAGCATAGAACGGTAGAATTAAGGCGGTGCGGTTGTGATAGAATTTAAGGATGTATCGTTCACCTATTCAAATGGTGTAGATGCACTTAACAATATAAACCTCAGAATTAATGACGGGGAATTTGCATTCATAGTCGGGAATTCTGGTGCGGGAAAAAGCACGGTAGTAAAACTACTCTTGAGGGAGGTCGCCGCCACTAGCGGCTGCGTCTACGTCAATGGCTACAATCTAAAAAAAATAAGGAAGTCCCAAGTGCCGAAGTTAAGAAGAACGATCGGTGTCGTATTTCAGGACTTCAGGCTAATACCTTCAATGACGGTGTACGATAATGTTGCATTCGTGCTAAGGGTTATCGATGCACCACGCAGATACATAAGAAAAAGAGTGCCATATGTGATAAATCTTGTCGGACTAAGAGAAAAGGCACGATCATACCCGAGCGAGCTATCCGGCGGGGAACAGCAAAGAGTCGCCCTAGCACGAGCATTGGCGAATGATCCTGCCCTCATTATAGCGGACGAGCCGACGGGCAACATCGATCCTGAACTATCCTATGAGATAGTAGAATTACTTAAAGAGATTAATCGTTGCGGAACAACAGTAATCATGGTGACACATGAACACGAGTTAGTGCGGTATTTCGGCGGCAGGATAATAAATTTAACTGCCGGTGGAATAGCATTCGATGATGTTATTGGAGGCAGCGATGAGAGGAAGTAACTTTAAATACCTTGTATATCAGGGGCTCAATAGTGCATGGCACAATAGGGTAATGTCGTTTGCATCATTTTGCATATTAATGGTTAGCCTGCTACTGGTAGGATTCACAACATTAGTAACACAAAATATCGACATCATTGTTGGCAATATTGAGGACAAGAATCAAACAACTATCTTCATGAATGAGGAGGCGACTGAAGAAGATGTCGCCGCTGCTAAGAAATTGCTTGAAAATGACGAAAATATCGGCGAGGTAATTTATATCAGTAAGGAAGAGGCGCTTAGTGATATGGTGGAAAAGGTCGGCAGTAATGCCGCCACACTTTTTGAAGGGCTTGAAGGCGAGAATATAATGCCCGATACTTTTCAAGTGCGAATCGTCGATATTACAAAAATGGATGAAACGATTAGCAAAATAAATAAAATCAAGAATCTTGATTCTGTAAAGGTACCGGAGAACTTTGCCGATTCATTAATAGGAATTAAACGCACAATGCGAGTGATCGGTTTTGCGGTTGTTATTGCACTTGTTACAGTGTGCCTTGTGATTATCTCAAATACGACAAGGGCGAGCATTTTCGCCCGCAGGCGTGAGATTAACATTATGAAATATGTTGGCGCAACCAATAGTTTTATTAGGATACCTTTTTTTGTTGAGGGGATGTTCATAGGTCTGTTATCGGCGATTGCCGCATGGCTATTAACATGGCTAGGATATAATAGCCTATTTCAACTATTCACCGATGATATAGTTCTTTGGTCGGTGATGGGCGTCACAGATATAATCCCATTCGACGATGTCAAATTAAAGGTTTTACTAGGATACTCAGTTATTGGTATGGGTATCGGCGCATTCGGCAGTGTGCTTAGTTTAAAGAAACATATGAAAGTCTAAGATCGTACGGTAGAGGAGGGCTATTGTGAATAGTAGTTTTAGTAAGAGGATTATTGCATTTGCGGTAGTTTTTATTATGTCAATTGTAGCTTTCGGGCAATTCGCTAATACTGGTATCGGTTATGCCGATTCAAAAAGTGAGCTGGAAAATAAGCTTGCGCAAATTGAACAAAAGCAAAAGCAACTCAAGAACAGCATCTCCAGTGTGCAGAACGATAAGAAAAAAGAAGCAGAATATCAGAAGCAGCTAGGGGACAAGATGTCACTATCGAAACAGCGCATCAATGTTCTTGAAGAGCAAATTTCTGCCCTGAACAAAGACATAAAAGCTAATAACAAAAAAATCTCCGACATGGAGAAGAAGATAGACGAGAACTTCTCAACATTCAAAAAGCGCCTAAGGGCTATGTATATGGCGGGCGACGATGCGATGATTTCCGTACTATTTGGATGTTCGGATTTCTATGATATGATAGCAATGACCGAGAGCATTAAGCGCATTGCAAAACATGACAATGATTTAATTGAAGATCTTATTGCACAAAAAGACAAACTACAAAAGATAAAGAAAAGCTTAGATAAAGATAAAAAGGAGCTTGAATCAAAGAAGGCGACTGTCGTAGCAGAGAGGCAGGAATTGGCGGACGACTATTCTAAAACGACGTATGCCATTCAGGAGTTAGCTAAGCTTGAAGATTATTATAAGAAGAATTACGATTCAATTATAGCCGAGCAGAAGAAGGTCGAAAGAGAGATTCAGCGCATAATTGAGGAGGCGCTAAGATCTAAATCGAATGCGGCATATGTCGGCGGCGAATTCACATGGCCAGTACCGAATTTCTATTCGATATCGTCGGGATACGGATGGAGAACCCTAAAAGGGAAGCAAAATCTTCATAAGGGAACGGACATTGCCGGGCCGGGAATCAACGGGCAGAACATTGTAGCGGCAAATGACGGCGAAGTTAGGTGGTCGGGCTGGAGCGATTCATATGGATACTATATCATCA
>JAAZLM010000012.1 GCA_012799315.1 Clostridiales bacterium
CCTCTTCATAGTCTGGATATCTGCTAACATCGACTAGCAATCCCCTTACCGCTAGGTTTATCGGGAAGTCACCACCGATGAATAGCGCAATGTCGGGGCCTTTACCCGCAAGTGTCGCTTCAAGGATCGATCCTTGTACTAGGTTAATTGTTACGTCTGTATTGTAATTCGGAACAAAGTATGAGTCCGTCAATTCCTTAACAACTTGTGCTTGGTCACGTCCTTGACTTACCCAAACATTAAGAGCACTCTTTCTTTCATCGGTCAATACGTTGTAATCCTCAAAGAAGGATCCGATGAACGCCTGAAAGCCAAAGCTCATCGACTTGAAGAAATTCGGCTTCGTCGGTTGGAATTTTGCATCGTGTGAGCCAATTTCGATATAGTCAATTTCAAGCGGCTGATCACGATAGTCACGCATCCATGCCGATACACTGCTGATATTGTCCTTAATCGAACCTAGCATCATTGGGATTCTCTCCGGCTTTTTGATAGCACGATTGAGAATAATCGCCGTTGCCTCAAGCGCTGTTGCTTCGCTTCCCTTTTGTTTTGTCATTGACTCGATATTTGCTTTTTCCTGCATTAATCCATCGGAAATTCTTTGAAATTCCTCAATTAAATTAGGAATTTGCACATCAACATTATAGTCGTTTAGCTCATCAGGTTCCGGCCCTGTGATCATCAATATTCTTCTGTAATAGTAGTTGAGGTCATAGATAATATCATCTAGTCTGCGCATCGATTCGCCGATAACACCGGGTACTGCCTCAAGCTCAATTACATGTTTCTCGTCTGCTTTTAAATATACATAAATTTCGTCTTCGCCGTCATTGAGTGTAGTTGCGTACCAGTCCATACTATATGAGAATCTAACTTGATCCAATTCCTCAAATAGGACTTCACCATCAACATATACACGTCTATTTGAGAAGAATCCTCTCATCTCATTTTGACGTGCCTTTATGCCAATTTTATAATACCCATCGTTCGGTACGATGATTTCCCATGCGATTGCTTGACCTGCCTTTTTCCAATTCTGCTGGCCGATCGTATTATAACGCATCTTTGTCGGGTGTGAAGGCGATGTTAGATAACTCGTTCTATCATATGTAGGATAGAGAGTCGAATCGGTCTTGTAAATAGCATTCTCACCCTCAATCTTTTGATAGAATGTAGGTGTAGAATTTATATCGGCTTCACTTGGCTTATTCGCACTATATGAAGGTAGTTTTTCTGAGTTATAGAATGTCATTGATTTTAGAGCAAGGTTTGCCTTTGTTCCAACTATGGTGATTTCATGCTTTCCCTCACTTAGATAGAAAAATAATGGTTCATTCGATATACCGTCCGTGTCGATTATCGGTTTATCCATCCATGCAAGTTCTTGAACCTGCGGCGGGCGAAGCTCGTTATCTCTTTCGTCCGGCTTAATTGCATATTCATTCACCCATTTTCTAGGCATGGAAATTCTAGCCGCACTGTCGAATGGCAATTCGCCATCAATTAGCAACTCAAATTCCGTCGTAATATTATTGCCCTCTAGCGGGTGGTATACCATCTTAATATTATAGATGCCAGCATTTTTAACATCTACACTATAAGTGACTTCCCCCCCTTGGTTCGACCATTTTAGAACACCATCTTCGCCTTCATAGCTATTTAGCTTTTCAAGCTCTGCACCGTCACTTTTAATATAGTCGGTAGCATTGATGACGATTTCCTCCATTGGTCTTGTCTTTTCAGAATGCTCGTCAAGGTATTCACTATATGTGTTCCTTGATCCTGGTGCTGTCAAATCCGCTGGTGTAACAGTTATTTCTGCACTATCATCAACATCTTGATCGTTTTCCTGCGCATATACAGGAATAGAAATCATAGTCAAGATAACTGCAGCTAGAACAAACAATGAAGTTATTCTTTTGATTTTTGCATTTAACACAAATATCCACCTTTCTTTTTAGCAAATTTCACTATTGCTCATATTTGAAAATACTAATTTTATTATCATCAAGTTCAACTTTTACCCTATCTCCGCCTTTAATGCCTAGGGTATCGATATATTCCTTCGGGAGTTGTAATCTCCCCACCCTATCAAGCACTAGCACTTCATCATGTGAATCCTCTTCCACCGCTAGGGTGTCGCCAATGCTCCTTAGCTCATCAGAATATGATCTTCTTCTTAAAATTTCGGTGCTGGTTCGTCCATCGCTGATCGAAACAACTCTATCTATCTTTTTAGCTAGATTCCTGTCGTGTGTTACTATTACTATAGTAACTCCCATTTTAGAATTCAGCTCTTTGAAAACGTCTAATATCATGTCGGCAGTCTTAGTATCGACCGATCCCGTCGGCTCATCGGCTAATAAAAGCCGTGGCCTATTTGCAAGTGCTATCGCTATTGCGACTCGTTGCTGCTCGCCCCCCGACATTTGATCAAGTCGGCTATTCTGCCTGTCGGATAACCCCACCATATCAAGTAATTCAAGGGCACGCTCCCGTCTTTCTTTCGATCGCCCTAATATCATCGGCAATTCAACATTCTGAACTGCTGTTAGATACGGTATTAGATTCCTCGCATTGTTCTGCCAGACGAATCCGACCGTGCTGCGCTTATATTCGATAAAATCTTTATCAGTGAATTTTAACAAATCCTTGCCATCGACAAAAAGATTGCCGGCGGATGGTTTATCTAATCCACCAAGCATATTTAATAATGTAGATTTCCCACTTCCACTATTGCCGACTATCGCCATTATTTCGCCACGTTTTACCGTTAGGTCAAGTCCTTGAAGTGCTACGACTTCTATATCGTCAGTCTTATATATTTTTACTAAATTCTCTGATCGAATCATGTCATCTGAAATCGTTTTTATTCCCTGCGTCTTTGCAGTATCAAGCAACAATCTCACCATCCTCTAATGTAAAGACAGTATCGGCAACTTCCATCATGCTGGGATCGTGGGTAGTCATCACGACGGTCAGCCCCTGTTGCTCAACTAAATCCTTGAATAATTTCACCACTTGCAGCCCCG
>JAAZLM010000147.1 GCA_012799315.1 Clostridiales bacterium
ATTCCTGTAATTGTCGCAGGTTGCCCCTCTTTTACTTTAGCTATCTTTGATTCGTTCACTGCTACTTTTACCTCTAGATCCTCCGATCGTATTATGCTCATCATAGTGGTATCCGGCAGTACGAAATCACCGCTGATAATATTTACAGTGCCAATAGTCCCACTCTGCGATGCTGTGATAACCTCCGGTATTTGTTTTATCATCTTCTCACTTTCTGAAATTGATGAAAACGAACTACCCGTAGCAAAATTTGCAGCAATGCCCACTTTCGTACCGCTTAACTCATATAGCTTTTGCACTGTCTTATCTTTATCGATGCTGACTAACTCCTGTCCTTTTTCCACATCATCACCTATACCAACAAAAACTTCGTTAACAATTATCGGTATATTATATGTCACCTCGACCCTTGATCTATTCTCGACCTGCCCATTGCCAGTGACATAATTCGTTAGAGTACTTTTTTGTAATGTAGTTGTTTCTATCACCGGCAGAGAAGTTTCAACAACTTCTGGAATGAAAACGCTTGTGATGATTAAAATTGTGCTAATTAGCACCATAGCTATTGACTTTTTCACTGTACAATCTCCTTTTTTTTATAATGTATGTTTTTTAACATGCATAGTATAGTGTTGCTAAAAATTTGCCAATTATGTTTGTATGTTTTTACATAGCATAATATTTTTTATCTAGCTAAAAATAATATTAGTAAAGCTCATCGGAATTCGGATTGGAAAGGTAAGGTTGATAATGAATTTGATTACTTGTAGTAAGGACTGCATATTTCAAAACGATGGATACTGCACGCTTGATAATCTCCAAATAAATAATTATAGTGGTGAGTCAGATTGCTGTTATTATAATAGGATAGCGGATAATTCGGAAGATGATGCACAAAAACCTAGTCGGAACACCTCAATGGGAAGAAAATAAAATTAAAACACCCCATCGCCTTTTCATGCGTTGGGGTGTTCTCGTAGAATTAATTTTATTTTGCATCTAGTGCCCTGAATGCCTGTCGCAAATTCGCAGCGCCAAGTATCTCCATATCACCAAAATCGCCCGATAGCGATTTTAGCGCTTGTTTTGGTATAATACATCTTTGGAATCCAAGTCTTTGCCCTTCTCTTATTCGTTGCATAGTATTATTTACATTGCGCACTTCTCCTGCAAGTCCAATTTCTCCAAATGATATTACCTGTTGATTAATTGGCTTATCCTGCAGTCCTGAATATAGCGCCATTGCAACTGCTAAATCTGCAGCCGGCTCATCAAGTTTCAATCCGCCAACTACATTGATATATACATCAAGATTACCAAAGAAAAATCCGGAACGCTTCTCCATAACGGCTAGTATGATTGACATCCTGTTATAATCGAATCCCGTCGACATACGGCGTGGTGTGCCGAATCCCGTTTTAGTCACAAGCGCTTGCACTTCTGCTAGAATGGGTCGGGATCCCTCCATAGTGCATACAACACATGTACCCGAAACATTCGTCGGTCTGCCGGAGAGGAGCATTTGCGATGGGTTTTCCACCTGCATTAAGCCCTTGTCCGTCATTTCAAATACGCCGATTTCATTAGTCGAGCCATATCGATTCTTCACCGCACGCAATATGCGGTAGCTTAGGTGCCTTTCTCCTTCAAAGTATAGGACAGTATCTACGATATGTTCCATTACCTTTGGCCCTGCAATAGCGCCATCTTTATTGACATGCCCCACAATGAAAATCGGTATTCCATATCCTTTTGCTATTCGCATAAAGAGATTTGTACATTCCCTAACCTGTGTGATGCTGCCCGGCGCTGATGAAACTTCAGCAATACTCATTGTCTGAATCGAATCAATGATGACAATGTCCGGCTTTTGATCAGTTATTATATGCGAAACTGTATGGGCATCGGTCTGTGCACTTATGTATAATCTTTCGGAATTTACACCCAGTCTATCCGCCCTTAATTTTAGCTGATTTGCGGATTCCTCCCCCGATATATAGAGGACTG
>JAAZLM010000148.1 GCA_012799315.1 Clostridiales bacterium
GATTCTTTGAACCGCATGTGGACTTCATCATAGATATTGGCGGTCAGGACATTAAATGCTTTAAGATAAAGAACGGCGCTATCGATAGCATTATGCTAAATGAGGCGTGTTCATCGGGATGCGGATCGTTCATTCAGACATTCGCACAGGCATTGGGATACGGGATTGAGGAGTTTTCAAAGCTTGGATTATTTGCCGACAATCCCGTCGATCTTGGTTCAAGATGCACGGTGTTCATGAATAGCTCCGTTAAACAAGCGCAGAAAGACGGCGCAACAGTTGAAGATATTTCCGCCGGGCTATCGTCAAGTATAATTAAGAATGCAATTTATAAGGTAATACGTGCAACATCGCCCGAATCATTGGGAGAACATATTGTTGTTCAGGGGGGCACATTCCTCAATGATGCCGTTCTAAGATCATTTGAAATGGAACTAGGTAGGAATGTTGTTCGCCCGGCGATCGCCGGATTGATGGGGGCATTCGGTGCGGCACTATATGCACGTGACCATGCGCAGCAAGGTAGCAAGTCGACGATTATATCGAAAGCAGATGTAGAGAATTTCACCTATACATCCAAGGCGGGAAGATGCGGAGCTTGTACTGCTAATTGCAGCTTGACAATTGCGCATTTTAGCGACGGGAGGAAGTTTATTTCAGGTAATAGATGTGAGCGACCGCTCGGCATTAAGAACAGCGACAATATCCCGAATATGTATGAGGAAAAGTTAAAGCTCCTATATGAATGCGTCAAAACACAGAAAGCGCCAAGCGGTGATATCACGATCGGGATACCGCTATCACTCGGATTCTATGAGCAGCTGCCCTTCTGGGTGGAGTTCTTTGGCACATTGGGTATTAGGGTAGTAATCAATGAGGAATCAACCCGTGATCTATATTATAAGGGGCAGCATACAATTCCATCGGATACTGTTTGCTATCCGGCAAAACTTGTTCATGGAGCGGTGATAGATCTGCAAGAGAAGAATGTAGATGCAATTTTCTACCCGTGCATGACATATAATTTTAATGAGGAGTACGGCGATAATCATTATAATTGTCCGGTAGTTGCATATTATCCTGAACTGCTTAAGGCGAATATTGATACGTTGAACGATGAGAATTTCATTCATCCGTATATTGATTTAAACCGCCCACGCAATGTCATTGCTGCAATGACAAAGGAGCTTGCTAAATTCGGCATTAAGAAATCACAGGTTAAAAAGGCATTTAACAATGCCCTTACTGCACATAATGATTTTATGGAGATATTGCAGATGATGGCGAAGGCGATCATTGCACAGGCGAGGGAGAAGAATATGGGCATTATTCTTCTTGCGGGTAGACCGTACCATGTTGATCCCGAGATTAATCACGGGATACATAAATTGATAACATCGCTCAATATGGCGGTAATATCCGAGGACGGAATATTCCCACTTGCCACACCTGAAAAGGTTAATGTGCTAAATCAGTGGACATACCACGCTAGACTCTATAATGCGGCGGAATATGTAGCATCGCAGCCCGATATGCAACTTGTCCAACTTGTTTCATTCGGTTGCGGAATTGATGCAATCACCACCGACGAGGTGCGTGACATACTAGAAAAATCGGGTAAGCTATATACACAGCTGAAAATTGATGAGATAAATAATCTAGGAGCGGCGAGGATCCGAATAAGGAGTCTTATCGCTGCAATCGAGGAGGGAGGGGACTCAGATGGCAAGATTCACAAAAGAGATGAAGAGCACGCACAAAATCCTAGTGCCGAATATGTTGCCAATACACTTTAATCTACTTATAAATGTGTTCAAGCAATATGGTTACGATATGGAACTACTCTTGACCGACGATAGAAAAGTTATTGACGAGGGGCTAAAACACGTTCACAACGATACTTGCTATCCTGCACTTTTAGTAATTGGGCAATTCATGGATGCTCTTGGCAGTGGTAAATACGATCCGGAAAAGACTGCACTGCTAATTACTCAGACCGGTGGCGGATGTAGAGCATCGAATTACTTGCATTTACTTAGGAAGTCGCTCGCCGATACATATCCCAATGTTCCCGTAATTTCGCTCAACTTCAGCGGATTCGAAAAGGGAGATGGGTTCGAGCTGACATTCCCACTTATATTGAAGCTTTTATACGGGGTATTATATGGTGATCTCCTAATGCTACTATATAATCAATGCCTGCCATATGAAATCAATGCGGGGGACACTGATAAGAAGCTTGCCCAGTGGGAGGAGCGCCTTGCTCAGCGCCTAAATAAAGGCAGGGCTAGACCGAATAAGAAGATATATAAGGAGATCATTGAGGATTTTGCATCGATCGAACGCAGCGACGAAAAAAAGCCGAAAGTCGGCATCATTGGCGAGATATATGTGAAATACTCACCTCTAGCGAATAACAAATTGGAAGAATTCCTAGTGTCGGAGGGGTGCGAACCTGTAATGCCGGGACTGCTGGACTTCTGCCTATATTGCGTCAACAATAATGTTAAGGACGGCGAGATATATAATTTCCGTTCTGCTTGGACATTCGGCAATAAAATCGTATATAAGATACTGAATAAAATGCACAGAACGATGATTAAGGCGATCGAGGAACATGGAGAATTCGATCCTCCGCATGATTTTGAATTCCTAAAGGGCGAGGCGGATAAATACATTCATCAAGGTGTTAAGATGGGTGAGGGGTGGCTAATCACCGCCGAGATGGCCGCATTAGCGCAAACAGGTGTCGAGAATATTATCTGCACGCAGCCATTCGGTTGTCTGCCTAATCACATCGTCGCAAAAGGTATGTCGAGGGTGATAAAAGAGAACTTCCCCCATGCGAATATAGTTGCAATTGACTATGATCCCGGTGCGACTAAAGTTAATCAGGAGAATAGAATTAAATTAATGCTTGCGAATGCTATAAAGAGTGAATAAAAATAGCCGATGGTGTGAACCATCGGCTATTTCTTAATTGAACTTATCTTTAAGCTTATCGAAGAATCCTCTTCTGTCATTATAATGCGTATCGTTGAATTGCGCATCGATCTCACGCAGAATCTCCTTCTGCTTTTTCGATAGCCCACGAGGAACTTCAACCTTCACCGTAACATATTGATCGCCACGTCCATCACGATTTAGTCGCTTAATGCCCTTATTCCTTAGGCGGAAGATTGTTCCCGGCTGTGTGCCCTCAGGGATATTGTGCTTTACCTTACCATCAATTGTCGGGATGATCACTTCATCACCGAGTGTCGCCTGAACGAATGTTAAAGGAACATCGCAATATACATCGAATCCCTTGCGTGAAAATAGCGGATCCGGTCTAACCGTTATCGTAACATTCAAGTCGCCACGTGGGCCACCATTAATGCCCGCATCACCTTGCGAGCGGACAAGTAGAGTCTGCCCGTCATCAATTCCGGCAGGGATAGTAACATTCAACTTACGTGTTTTGCGGATTCGCTCACCGCCGCCGCACTTGGAACAGGGCTTTTCGACAATTTTGCCTTTTCCGCCGCATTTATGGCAGGTGCGAGTAGAGTAAATTACCCCGAATGGCGAGCGTTGCGGTGTCTTGAGTCTGCCCGATCCTTTACATTCGCTACAAGTTGTTACACTTGTGTCCTTGTCGGCGCCACTTCCATTACATTCGTCGCAAACTTCCA
>JAAZLM010000149.1 GCA_012799315.1 Clostridiales bacterium
TGGTACTACCAATTTGTTTTCAACATTCTCTATACCGACATTCCTGATTATTTCAGATAGTTGTGCCCGGTCATAGAAATAATTTAGCTTTATATGTAGATCCTCAACTGATTGAGTATCCTTCGTATATGCGTCGGTTTCCGACTGGTAAATTTGCTCACGAATATCGATCTGCACTATTTTCTCAATGAATGGTAGATGTAGATTTAGACCCGCTTGCAACCCTGCATTTTGTATCTTATTAAACCTGTATTTTACACCAATGAATCCCTCTGAAACAATGGTTACTGATGAAAATAATGTTATTGCGATTAACAAACCTATAATAAAAGCTATAATAACTTTTACAGATACCTTCTTGCCTAAATCTATTGGTTTTTGCCCTTTTGGGCTAGTGAATGTAAAGTTCGACATAAAAAACCTCCATAAAAAATTTTACTATGTTGATGCGAATTGAAAATACAACAAATAGTTAGCCACTACCCATTCGCAAACGCACATAGTTATATATATATTATACCGCTTTTTAGCCATAAAAACAAGGGCTATTAAAAATTACCGCAAGTAGAATTGCACTCTACTTGCGGTAAAACTAGCTATTACAGCACGTTATATAGTTTTATTCACCCTTGTCCTCGGATAGCACCACGTTTATCTTCAATGTTTGCTCCGTACCGGTTATACTCTTTCTATATACGGTTAAAGTGATCTTGTCACCCGGCTTTTTCCCATCTAACACACCGGAAATTAGGGATGCTGAAGTCATATTGACACCATCGATATGCGTGATTATATCATATTCCTTTAATCCGCTACTAGCAACCTGAGCCTCTTCATCAATTGTTTGTACGTAGAGTCCAGCCTTCAGCCCGTACATTTTAGCTGTTGTTTCAGTTATTTCGGTGTACGATATACCTATCTTGACTCTATCCTTGACATACCCATAATTAATTAGATGATCAAGTATTGGTTTTGCTTCATCAATAGCTATTGCAAATCCTATACCCTCATATCCCGTTCCTACATACTTTGATGAGTTGATGCCGATTACCTGCCCGAACATATTGACTAACGCACCGCCGGAATTACCCGGATTGATTGCGGCATCAGTCTGAATTGATTTGAGCCCGTATCCGCTCTCGGTCGCTACCTCACGGTTTAGTTCCGATACAATTCCCTTCGTTACGGAGCCGGATAGCCCCGCAGGATTGCCAATGGCAACGACATCTTCCCCGACCTTCGTCTGACTAGAACTGCCGAATGCAGCCGGTGTCAAATTCTTTGCATTAATCTTCAACACTGCCAGATCTGTCTTAACGTCGGATCCGATGATTTCCGCCTCGTATTCCTTGTCATCGCTCAATACTACTTTTACAGCATTCGCACCGCTAACGACGTGTTCATTCGTAATTATATATCCGTCCGCCGTCATAATTATTCCCGACCCTGCTCCAAGTTCCTGCAAAATCGGTGCTTGCTTATATGTGACAACTCCGACAACTGACGGCTTGACTAGATCGGCAACACCTTCGGTAGTATAGCGCCCATTCTCATCTGGCTTAACATTTTCATTGCTAGGCTTAGATGCTAATTCTAGTGAGACATCCCCACCTGCACCGTCTTTAATGCCGTCATTTGCATCGCCCATGCTACTGCCATTTTCCGTATTGATATATTGTGCTAGGTAGTCTTTTAATGCAAAACTACCGAATCCAACTACCGATATAATGAAAACCGCTGCAAGGAATCCCGCCATTATCATTTTAGAATTTCTTTGCTTTTTGCGTGGTTTCATATTATCATCGGGAAAATCAATAATCTCAAAATCATTGTTATTATTATTGAAAAAATCGTTCATTACATTACCTCCTATTATATTATTTTGCTTCGTATTTATAATATAATCCGCCGATGTGAAAGTATTGTGAAAGGAGGTTGAAAACTGGGCGGAAATGCACTTTCTGCATTTAATTTTCGCTCTACTCGCTCAATGCCATTGCCGCTTTTACCATTATCGCACATTCAATGCGCTTTTTTTGCATTTCACAAGCTAATGAATGCGGCTTTAGTACATCACCGGCATAGATTTGATTGTTCGCATTGCAACCGCCGCTACAATAGAATTTCGCCCAACAGTCGCTGCATCCTTCTTTATTATATAAATTTGCAGCTGCAAAATACTTTTTCTTTTGCGTGTCAAGATTCCCGCCATCTAGGCTGCCCATTTTCCATTCCTCCATGCCGACGAATTGATGGCACGGATATATATCCCCCTCTGGAGTGACTGCAATATATTCGTTACCGCATCCGCACCCACGCAGGCGCTTTATCGCACATGGCCCTTGCCCAAGATCAATCATGAAATGGAAGAAGTTAATGTGTTCCCCTTTTCTCCTTATACGCAATATCTCATCCGCTAATCGCTCATATTCAGCGAAAATAGTCGGTAGATCCTCCGCCGTTATCGCCCAGTCCATTTCCTCATCGCATACCGCCGGTTCAATCGAAATCTGATCGAATCCTTCATCGTATAAGTGAAGAACATCATCTGCAAAATCTAAATTATATTTGGTAAAAGTGCCACGCACATAATATTCTTTATCGCCACGTTTTTTCGCAAGATTTTTAAACTTCTTCATAATAATATCGTAACTGCCGCTACCGTCAATGCAGGTGCGGATTCTATCGTTGACACTCTTCCTACCATCGATTGAAAGCACGATGTTCGACATTTCCTTATTAATGAAGTCAATCTTATCATCTGAAAGCAGAACGCCATTCGTCGTTATCGTAAAGCGGAAGTTCTTGCCGTATGCCTTTTCCCTTTCTCTTGCATACTTCACTATCTCCTTTACGACATCAAAATTCATTAAGGGCTCACCACCGAAAAAGTCAAGCTCCAAGTTCCTCCTATTGCCCGAATTCTCAAGCAGATAATCGATAGCTCGCTTGCCCGTTTCTAGATCCATTATCCTGCGCCCACTGCCGAAATCGCCCGTAGAGGCAAAGCAGTAGCTACATCTTAAATTGCAATCGTGCGCAACATGGAGGCACATCGCCTTAACGGGTGCGTTCAGCACTGCCTCATCGGCGGCGAATTGCCTGTAATCATCGCTTGAAAAAAGCGAATCGCCTTTATACAACTCATATAGCTCACTATATGCACGCTCAATTTCTTCCTCCCGATAGTCGTCCTTGAGCGCCATTACAACGTTGTCGGGGCATTTTTCGCTCAGTGGCGGCCGAATATAATCAAGTATGGCGAATGTTAGCTCATCAACAATATGAACACCACCGCTATTTATGTCTAATACTATATTTATCCCGCCAAGTGTATATTTATGTATCACAGAATTTTCCTCACTTTTGTTAATTTAAAATCATCGTATAATCGCAATAAGCATATCAAATCCGATGTTGAGGCGGTTTGATATGCTCACTTATACATGATTTGATTTTAATTTACTTCTCGCATTTTTGGTTTGCTACTGTGCAAGATGTTTTGCAAGCCGATTGGCACGATGTTTGACACTCACCGCAACCGCCCTTAGCCGCTGTTTTCTTCAAATTCTTTTTGTTCAAAGTTATAATATGCTTCATTACTATTCCTCCGATAATTTTGTTACTATAATTATAGCATATTATCTTCCCTTTATCAATACCTTCGCCTTTTTAAATTTACACCGATAATACTGCCCATTATTGACGATATTATCGCAGCACATAACTTCACAAACAATGTCGACGTTACGTCGGAATTCATCAATGCAATGCCAACGAATGCAAGGATCGCCGATATAGTTCCACCGCAAAGAAGACCAATTAACAATCCATCTTTTCTGTTAATACGTCCTGCAATTATCCCCGCAAAGAATGCACCAATGCATAATCCCACTAAAGAAATTGCGTTTATTATCGCTGGTGGCATATCAATTTTTGTCATTAATATAGCAAGTAAAAATAGAACAACGATAGAAATAATCAGCCCGATAAAGCTCGATACTCCAATAGTTTTGATAAGTTTTAGTTCGCCACGATTTTGTGAAGGTTTTTTAGACACGAAAACACTCCCCTTATATCATCTACCTAATGATATGTGAGGAGTGTCCTTTTTATGCTTTAATATAGTTAAGCTTTTTCGTCGTGTATGGTTTCATTACTAGCAATTGCCCATCGCTTAATGCGGATTTTGCTACGGTCGTTAGCAGTTTCAAGAACAACAGTGTCCTCTTTTATGCTAACAACAATGCCGACAATTCCGCCCGTCGTGACGATTTCATCGCCAACTTGCAGATTGCTTTGCATTTGTTGAGTCTGTTTCTCTCTCTTTTTTTGCGGTCTAATTAAAAAGAAATAGAATACCGCCACCATTAAAGCAAGAGGAATTATTAAACTAGCTAATTGTGCACCTAGCCCAGGGACTTCAGCAGCATCAGGATTTGCCGCCGCTATTGCAATAA
>JAAZLM010000150.1 GCA_012799315.1 Clostridiales bacterium
CCGCAAGTTGGTGGTACTTCACATTCGCCGATAATTTCGCCATCGGGCGAATCGATTCTGATTGTGAGCGTTCCGCCGGTTTGCCCGTTAGCACAGCGAGCAACGAATTTTGTCTGCTCATCAAATATGCAGTCCTTGTAGATAGCAATTCCAGCGCATTTTTCAATTGCGACGCCGCCCTCTTTACATTCGCCAAGGGTAACATTATGATAATCGTCGAAATTCATAGCTTCAATTCTGCCCTTAGACAGGTCACGATCGCAGATTTCTTCACCTGTGATTTTAACCTGCTTTTCGATAATTACTTCATCGGCGTTCTTGCAAATTTGAATGTTGTAATCGCCAGTTTCAAGAGTGTAGCTATCGTTTCGAACGTTCCAGATGCGCAGCTCATCAGTATCAATGCTTAATTCTACTGTTACAGTTTCGCCCGCTTTAATGAATGGCTTGTCGAATGCTTTTAGCTGCCTTTTCGCACGTAGGATTTTACTTTCCTTAATTGACACATATAGCTCAACAACTTCATGTGCGTCAATATCGCTTGTATTCGTCACATCAACGGTTGCCTTAATTACATCACCCTTGCCATAACTGTCCTTATCAAGGCAAAGATTGCTATACTTAAATTCAGCATAGCTAAGGCCATGCCCGAATGGATATAGCGGATCAGAGTCAAGATACATATAGGTAACTTTATTCTTCATGATGTCATAATCCTTGATGGATGGCAATTGAGTGATGTCCTTATACCATGTCATCGAAAGACGACCCGACGGTGAATATTCTCCCGACAATACCGATGCAACCGCATTGCCTAGCTCCTGACCGGAGTGCGAACAATATAGCATTGCCGGTACATTTTCATCCGCCCAATTCATTGCGAAAGGATAGCTTGCAGTTATTAGCACAATTGTGTTCTTGTTCGCCGCATATACTGCCTTAATTAATTCCTCCTGATATGGGGGTAGGTTAATATCTTCCCTGTCATAATCCTCTTTAGCATTGATAACGGGGCTATTACCTACAACTACAACAGCATAGTCATTTTCCTTAGCTATCTTAACGGCACTTTCGATACCATCGTCGACTATTTCAATGTCGAATAGTCTATCATCTTGAACATATCCCGCACCTGTCGATGTTAATACATCGTCGGCTACTGTGAATTCATTCTGCCACCAGTCACGAATTACAAATCCGCCCGTATCGCCATGTTCATCTATGTTCAGCTTTTGCATTACGAACCAGCCCCAAATGGCAGGACTGTTGCAAAGTAGCTTACCGTCGGCGCTTGTAACATATTGACGTGTAGTCGCACTTCTCAATGTCTTGCTTCCATATCCCCAGTCATTCAATTCAAATACTGAATTCTCATCAGGAGTGGATAGAGTCGCCTTGAGCGCCTTATCCTTTTCATCGAATGTCACGTATTTGCCATTCTTCCTCGACTTAAGTCTTACTAGACAATTGCCCGTATGGTGGGTTATCCTATCTTCGCCGAATACATTCTGCATTCCCTTCAGTGGCGATACCTCATAAGGAGCTAGCCCCGTATACCAATCCTTGAGATTCTCATCTGCAAGTGGCCCAATGAATGCAACTTTCTTATCCTTATTAAGTGGTAGGATTCCATCATTTTTGAGCATTACGATGCTTTCCTTAGCTGCTTGGAGGGAACTTTTTGCGTGTTCCTCGCTGCATAGTAGATTCTCATCAACATTGCCATATGGATTTAGCTCCGCCGGGTCGAATTCCCCTAGTCTGAATCTTCCCTTAAATATGTCGAACAATGCCCTATCTAGATCCGCCTCTGTAATCATGCCAAGCTTCAATGCACGATTCGCCGCTGCAATAACTAGATCCGCATCATCATTGAAACTATCCGTTCCTGCTTTAATCGTCATTGCGAACGATTCCGCATGATCTTCAACATATTCATGAGCATTAACAGTCTGGCTGAAGTCCGTTCCATCCGTTACAACGAACATTAGTCCCCAGTCGTCTTTTAGAATGTTCTGCACATCGGGGTGCATGATGCACGGCACACCGTTGATACTGTTATATGCTGTCATCACCGACAATGCGCCCTTACTGCGGATCGCCGGCTCGAATGCCTTTAGATAGTATTCCATCTTCTGACGTGGTGGCATTGTGACAGAATCCGTTGAGCGCCCTTCCTCATTATTATTAGCATAGAAATGCTTTAACGATGGAATTAGCCTTAGATAGAAATCATCGTCGCCACGCATACCATGGCAATATGCATTCGACAATTCGCCAGCTAGATGCGGATCCTCAC
>JAAZLM010000151.1 GCA_012799315.1 Clostridiales bacterium
AGAATGTGTTGCACTACATATTGTATCAAATATTAATGCATTTGTATATAGCTTTTCAGCGATTTCGCTACATTTTCTCCATAAATTCTTATTAAAGGTGGTTTGAGCTACAATTATGATTGGTTTTTCACTAAATTCTGGATGTTGTTTGTGCAATTCTACCAATTCATCACAATCTTTAAATACATATGACTGTGCCAAACAATGCCCTTTTATAGCAATAACTTCGGGATGGTTCTTGTCGCCCGCTATCAAAACTATATTGCCCAATGAAGATTTCTTTGATACAATTTTATGTATCTTCGATACATATGGGCAGGTTGCGTCTTCATATAATATGTTTTTTTCCTTGAGTCTATTATAGATATCGGGGCCAACTCCGTGGGATCGAATTACCACTTTTTCATCTATTTCGGCATCGTCTATATCATCTATACTGCGAACGCCCTTATCTTTTAACTGATTAACTACTTGAGTGTTGTGGATAATCGGCCCTAGGGTGCTAACTTTATTGTTGTTGTCGATCATCGAATTAACCATATTAATCGCTCTATCGACTCCAAAGCAGAATCCCGCTGTCTTTGCTACAATGATGCGCTTATTCATGCCTCTGCCGCCTCCTTTAAAAGGCGAATCTCTTCCATTATCCTTCGGCTTGCATTCCTTAATTCTAATGAGTTTTCGGGATTAACGGCTAGCTCCTCATGGGGGATCATCTCCCCAATTGAAATAGTTACCCTAGTGCGGAAGCGGAGCTTCCCCCGATAGCTTATGCACATTGGTAGGATCGGCGCCTCCGCCATGCCGGCAATTAGTGCCACTCCCGATTTGCCCCTGCCAAGTTTCCCATCTTTGGAGCGTGTGCCCTCGGGATATATGATAAAGACCTTTCCCATTTTGATTCTTTCAATCGCTGTTTCGATAGCGCCGCTATCACGTTTACCCCTTTCTATGGGGAATGCGCCAAACTTAGTAATCAGCCATGCGAATGCGCGGTTCCTGAATAACTCCTTTTTCGCCATAAAGGCGAATTTACCTTTCAGCACACTGGCCATAAAGACAGGATCCCAATACGATTGATGATTGCAAGCTGCGATATAGCCACCTTCTTTAGGAATATTCTCTTTTCCAACAATTCTTATACTGAAGATTATTCGTATGAATAGCCTTAATAATAACTTTAATAATTCAAACAACAACATGGCCCCCATTAAATTTTATATAGACAAATGGTGTCACCATTACAAATTATTTTCGATAGTTGAGATTATGAGCTTGACTGAATCATCAAAATTAATCGATGTTGTATCTACAAGAATTGCATCTTCCGCCCTTTTCAGCGGTGCAATTTCACGATTTTCATCGTCATAATCCCTTTGCTTTATATCATCTAAAACATCTTGATAGGGAACATCATGCCCTTTATGAGTAAGTTCTAAATGCCGCCTTTTGGCTCTTATCTCGGCGGATGCAGTTAGAAATATCTTTACATCGGCACTGGGTAGAACAACTGTGCCAATGTCCCTACCATCCATAATAACATCATTATCACGTGCTATCTGTCTTTGCAAATCGAACAAAAATTCACGTACAATTGGCAGTGCAGAAATTCTCGATGCCATCATAGAAATCTCAGGTGTGCGAATTGCATCGGACACATCGTCACCATTGAGCAATACTCTTTGCTCGCCGTCGATAAATTTCAGCTCTATTTTCGCCTTTTCAAGTAAATGTGCTATTGCATTTATGTCGGATGGGTCGGAATTGCTCATTTTAACAAAATAGGCTATGGAGCGATATAGTGCGCCCGTGTCAACATATATGAATCCAATTGCTTGCGCCGCCTGTCTAGCTATGGAACTCTTGCCTGCGCCCGATGGCCCATCGATCGCTACATTCTTTGACATATATAATCTCCTTTAAAGATATTTTCCCGCTGTATAGCCCGTTGAAAAGGCTATTTGCAAATTATATCCGCCGGTGTAGGCATCAATATCTAGTAGCTCACCAGCAATGAATAGCCCACTGCAAATTTTTGATTGCATTGTTTTCGGGTTAATCTCATTTACATTTACACCGCCCCGTGTGATTACAGCCTCCTCAATAGGGCGGAAGCCTTTGATCGTTAGGGGGAGGCATTTGAGCAAATTGCATAGAGTCCTTCTTTGCTCTCTAGTAATTTGATTTACCTTAGTATTCGCTGGTATATTCGATAAACCGACGATTGTCGGTATCATTTTGAGCGGTAGTAATTTCGATAGCGAATTGATGAAGTCCCTATTCTGGAATTGGGCGAAATCTCGTAGGATACGAGCATCAAGCTCTTCCTCACTCAGTGCAGGCTTTAAATCAATTTCAAGACTGTATCTGCCATCGCTCATATTGGGCATATGTGCACTTGCACTTAAAATCAGCGGGCCCGACACTCCAAAATGCGTAAAAAGCATCTCACCCCTGTCGGCATATACTGTTTTGCCCGTGTTATTATCAATTGCATTTACCTCTATATTTTTTAGAGATAACCCCATCATTCTTCTAGGATATTTCTCGACTATTTCAAGCGGTATCAGTGACGGGGATAATTCCTTTATCGAATGTCCTGCTTGCTTAGCGAACCTATATCCGTCACCAGTTGATCCAGTTGAGGGATATGACTTCCCGCCTGTGGCGATTAGCACGGTATTGCTAAAATACTTGTCATCACCGCATTTAACACCTTTTACAATATGTTGCCCATCTGTATTTCTATCAATAATAAGGCTCGTAACAGTATTTGTTACCACCCTGCATTCAAGCAAATTTAGCTGACGTTTAAGCGAATTTACAACATCTAATGATTTATCGGATTTCGGGAATACACGTCTGCCCCTTTCGGTTTTAAGCGGTACTCCTATTCCCTCAAAGAAATCAATAGTATCATATGTTGAAAAATTACCAAGGGAACTGAAAAGAAATTTCGAATTATTGGGAACATTCTTCATGAATTCATCGGTATCACAATTATTTGTGATATTGCATCTTCCCTTACCGGTAATTAGCACCTTCATACCTAGATGCTTTTTCTTTTCTATAAGGAGAACCTTTCTCCCTCGTTTACAAGCGGCGATCGCCGCCAACATTCCAGCAGCTCCCCCGCCGATTATAATTGTATCTTGCTGCATATAAGATTATTTTTCCTCCGGCTTCTCATATTCATCATATTCATCCCATATATTCTCAAGTGTTTCGAATGTTTGGGAGATCTGTTCACGCTTCTTCGTGCCAAGTGCTACTATAAGAGCATTGATGACTGATAGCGGCGCTACAAGCGAATCGACGAATGAAACCATGTCACTCCTAGCTAGGAGAGCAAAATTTGATGCCCCGACAAGTGGGGATGCTGAGGTATCGGTAATTGCAAGAACATCCGCCCCTGCATCTTTTGCATATTTAAGTGCCTTAACTGTGTGCTTAGAATATCTAGGGAAGCTAATCCCTATCATCAAATCATCTTTGCCGATTCTCATAATCTGTTCAAAGAGTCCACTTGAATTCGTCGCTTGAATTACCTTAACATTTTCGAGCATGAGATTGAGGTAATAAGCTAGAAATACTGCAAGAGCATATGAACTCCTAGTGCCGATTATGTAGATGTTCCTAGCATTTATAATTGCATCGACAGCTTCATTGAAAGATTCCCTTGAGCCCTCCTCCAATGTTTGGCGAATCCTCTCCATGTCAAGATTCAGCACCTTGTCAAAGACATTATTGCCAATTCTATCACTGGATACTTCCATGCGTTGAATTGTTGTGAGCTTGTTCCTAACTAGATCACGCAAATCCTTTTGTAGACTAGGATATCCGTCAAACCCTAACTCCGTGGCAAATCTAACAACTGTTGATTCACTAACACCAACAGTACTGCCAAGCTTTGACGCAGTCATAAAGGCCGCCTTGTCATAATATGTGATTATGTAGTTTCCAATGAGTTTTTGTCCTTTTGAGAATTTTGGCATGTTCTGCTTGATCCTAGTCAATAGATCCAGATGCAAGTAGACTCCTCCTTATATGCCGATTATGTATTTTAAAACTATTTTTTCAATCTATACATAGAATATTGTAACCTATTTTAGTGGTTTAAGTCAAGCAATAAAAAAAGTATTTAAGTGCGACATTAAACCGCTCAATAACATTTGATGCAATTTAGATGAAAAATTTACGATCTACTCCTTTCTATTCTAACACTTATATAAACATTCGTCAATCTAGATATGTTTATTGGAAATTTATATTTGCTATATTAATTGATTACTTGCAAGAAAAATAGTATAATATAAAAGACGTAAAAAATTAGGGAGGAGTTTCATTTTTGGATATACTATATCTTGTTGTTCCTTGTTATAATGAAGAGGAGGTTCTATCCCATACTTCTTCTATATTAAAGAAAAAAGTCAATCAATTAATGGAGGATGGTCTTATCTCGCCCAGTAGCAAAATCCTTTTTGTTGACGATGGCAGTAAAGATCTTACATGGGATATAATTTCATCGCTTCATAAGGAAGATGAAATTTTCAGCGGAGTAAAGCTATCTAAAAATAAAGGGCATCAGAATGCTCTTCTTGCTGGTCTTATGACTGCAAGGGACAATGCTGATATTGCCATTTCACTAGATGCGGATCTGCAAGACGATGTCGATGCTATTGATGGATTTATAAGTGAATATAGGAACGGGTGCGATATTGTATATGGGGTTCGCTCCCGCCGTGATACCGATACCTTCTTCAAGCGCACTACCGCACGTGGATTTTACCGCTTTATGCGGGCGATGGGCGTCGATATCGTCGATGATCATGCTGATTATCGTTTAATGAGCAAAAGAGCGCTCGACGGATTGGCGGATTTTAGTGAGGTGAACCTATTCCTGCGTGGGATTGTCCCTCTCATTGGATATAAACATGGCTTTGTCGAATATGAACGTGGGGAGCGATTTGCCGGTGAATCAAAATACCCGCTTAAAAAGATGCTCGGATTTGCCATTGACGGCATCACTTCATTCAGCATAAAGCCGATTAGGCTAGTCACCACTCTCGGTGTTCTAATTTTCGCTACAAGCATGGCGATGCTGCTATACTTTTTTATTATCAAGCTGCTCGGTAGGACTGTTCAAGGCTGGGCAACACTGATGGGATCGATCTGGATGATCGGGGGCATTCAATTACTTTGTCTTGGCATTGTTGGCGAATATATCGGCAAGATATATAAAGAAGTTAAGCGACGTCCGAAATTCATTATTGAAGATATTCTAATAAAATAGGAAAAATCCCCCGCCGATTGGCGGGGGATTTATTTATATCAGCTTAGTCATTTAATTTTTTAACGGAATCACGTTTAATTAAATTACCGGTTACAAGAGTTCTGCCAATAGTATATGATGGATCCTTTATCTTCTTTACGATTATATCGACTGCCTCCGCCGCCATCTTTTTGGAATTGACATCTACTGTCGTCAATTGAGGACGTGAAATTGTGGAATATATATAATTATCGTAGCCGACGACAGAAATATCATCGGGAACATTTAGATCCATCTCTTTAAGTTGATTTACTAGCCTATAAGCGGCCTCATCGCAGTTACATACAAATGCAGTTGGCATTTCTTCAGGTAGGGCAATTTCATTATAATTATTGTGCCCATCTCTATCGTCGATGATCCAATCCTCTCTTAAATCGATATTATATTCAAGCAATGCTTTATAATAGCCAAGGTACCTATCTTGAATGCTAGATGTAGCGGATATTGTACCGACGAATCCTATATCGGTATGACCATTCTCAAGTAGATGGCAAGTTATCATATACGATCCGTAAAAACTATCCGATAGTACTGAATCGACACTTGACTTACTACCGTAAAAGTCAAGCAGGACAATAGGCTTACTAATCTTTCTAATAGACTTGACATAATCATCAGTCATTTGACCTAGAACGATTAATCCGTCTATCTTATTCGCTGTAATCGACTTAGGCTTCTCGCATAGGAATTCACTCTCGTCGGATACTACCTCTAATAAAGCGTAATAGTTCTTCCTAGCAAGATATTCAACTATATGTTTATACATTACCCAATAAAAAGACGATGTTTCTGCAAAATATCTTTTTGCTACAACTATCCCGATATTGTGAGTTCTTCCCTCTCTGGATATTTTAGCACTACTATTATAACGATATCCCATTTGCGCCGCTTTGACTTTAATTTTTTCCCTGAGTTCTTCACTAACTCCATCTTTATCGCCAAGCGCCTTTGAAACTGTAACCGTGCTAACGTTCAGCTCTTTTCCAATATCACTCATCGTCACTTGTTTTTTCATCTTATTCACGCCTCCCGTATACTACCTTTATATTCTAATGTCTAAATGTTGTTTTGTAAAGTAAAAAGTGCAAGATTAATAATATATGTTGCTTTATACTAAAACTATTAACTTAATTAGTGCAATATTACTATCTTTTTTAACCTAAACAAGTATCAAGTACCATCATTAGGATAAATCCTACTGTAACACCAATTGTTCCTAAATTCTTGTTCTGTCTTGCTGATTCGGGAATTAGTTCCGATGCGACTACTGCAATCATCGCCCCCGCTGAGAAAGAAAGCAGGAATGGTAGCAATGTCTTAACAAGCATGGCAAGTGCTGCACCTATCACAGCTGAAACGGGCTCAACCATACCCGATACCTGACCAT
Organism: Clostridiales bacterium; assembly: GCA_012799315.1. Lineage (GTDB taxonomy): Bacteria > Bacillota > Clostridia > Oscillospirales > Ruminococcaceae > JAAZLM01. The sequence goes on from JAAZLM010000151.1 coordinate 6,720, forward strand.
AGAAAAAACTCTTCCTGCGTGTGACACCTTCCGCCCTTAGGGGGAGGGATACGCATGCCCCTTCTGGGAAGTTCTGCAATCCGATCCCGATTGATAGGAATACCGCCCCAATTAAAGTTGCATTTTCGGCCCCTGAGGTAACACTCCCAAATGCTACACCGACTGCAAGACCTTCAGGTATATTATGCAATGTTACGGCGATAGTTAGCAGTAGACTCCCCTTCCCCGGGGAATTGCTATCCTTTGGCTCACCGAAGCCATATTTCGACAGGATCTTATCAGCGCATATTATCAATATCCCACCAAGGAAAAATCCCGATGATATGATAACGGGAACGAGCATATCTAACTCCTCCGCAATAGCTATTGCTGGGTCAAGTAATGACCAGAAGCTAGCCGCCACCATTACCCCTG
>JAAZLM010000152.1 GCA_012799315.1 Clostridiales bacterium
CGCATTCTTCCTTGTTGCGAACGCACTCGGCTGTGATATTCAGTGTGACGGTCTTGATAAAGACAGTTTACAGGGCGATAAGCAAATTATCGAAATAATCAATTCGATTAAAAACAGTGACGGATCTTTATCACCGTTCAATGTAGATGTTGGCGAAATTCCCGATCTAGTGCCGATCCTATCCGTGCTTGCAAGCTTCTGCGATGGGAAATCGACAATAACGAATGCCTCCCGACTGCGCATAAAGGAATGTGATCGACTAGAGGCGATGGAGGTTTGCATCAACGCCATTGGGGGGAGGGTAACTTCCACTGAAGATAGTCTTATAATTGAGGGTGTAGAATCGTTTAAAGGTGGAATTGTTGATAGTTATAACGATCATAGGATTGCTATGGCTATGGCAATTGCATCGACAAAATGCGAAAATGAATTAACTATCAATGGTGCTGAATGTGTGGAGAAGTCCTATCCGCATTTCTTTGAACATATTAAAATGCTGGGTGGAATTCTCGGCCAAGGGTAGGCTACATACACAAAAAGCAAAGGAGTTAAAATCATGTCATCAATTTTCAAAGGAAATATAAATGTATCAATATTTGGTGAATCCCATGGCGCTGGCATCGGGGTTGTGATAGACGGATTGCCAGCTGGCGAAAAAATAGATATGCAAAAAGTATTGCATTTCATGAAAAGGCGTGCGCCAAAAAGCGATGGTACATCAACTTACCGCTATGAGAAAGATATTCCCGAAGTTTTATCAGGTATGCTCGACGGAGTTACGACTGGTGCGCCACTCGCCGCAATTATACGCAATACCGACACTAAGAGCGGTGACTATAAGAATATATCGCATCTAGCACGTCCTGCGCACGCTGATTATACCGCATATATTCGTTATGACGGATTCAACGACATTAAGGGTGGAGGGCATTTCTCAGGTAGATTAACCGCTCCATTATGTTTTGCTGGAGCAATTTGCACGCAGATCCTATCGCATCGGGGTATTCATATAGGCGCACATATAAAATCGATTTATGATGTTCATGACGATAGCTTCGATCCTATTAACATATCCCATGATGATATTGAGGCAATTAGAAATAGAAACTTCCCCGTAATTAATGAGAAGATAGCCGATAAAATGAAGTCCGTGATATTGGATGCAAGGAATAATCTTGATTCGCTGGGCGGCGTTATCGAATGTTGTGCAATTGGAATGCCTGCCGGCATTGGCTCGCCGATGTTTTCGGGGCTAGAAAATATCATAGCATCGGCAATATTTGCAATTCCCGCCGTTAAGGGGATTGAATTCGGAGCTGGATTCGCCTCATCCCGCATGACGGGTAGCGAAAATAACGATGAATTCTATATAGACGGCGATACAGTCAAAACAAGAACAAATAATCACGGTGGTATTCTTGGTGGCATTTCTTCTGGAATGCCAATTACGATGAATGTCGCATTCAAACCGACGCCATCAATAGCAAGACCGCAGCATACAATAGATTATCAGAAGTCAGAAGATGCTGTAATAGAAATTAAGGGAAGGCATGACCCGTGCATTGTGCCACGAGCTGTCCCCTGTGTCGAATCGGTAATGGGAATATCGATTCTATCAAGTATTGGTTCTTCTAAAACATTATAATATATAGCACATTGTAAGAATAGGATGGGAGCAGAACACTCCCATCCTATTCTTATTCACTCTAATATGAAGTTGCTCGAATCCCATAAGAATACTTTTAAATCAACAGTGTCAATATCGACCTTTACCCCTTCTTTTTCTAGCAATTCCTTTTGCCTATCTATTCCTCCGAATGCAAACGATTTAGCAAGCCCGCCCTCTCTATTGACTATACGGTGGCAAGGAATTATGCCCGGACTTGGATTTACGTGCAATGCATAACCGACGGCACGTGCCGCCTTGGGGGAGCCGCATAGCATCGCAATTTGACCGTATGTTGCTACCTTCCCCTCAGGGATTTGCATCACAACTGCATATACTTTTTCGTAAAAGTTCTTCTTGGGCAATGTACTCACCTCGTAATTCATATATTTGCCATCAAAAATGGAAGATTATACTGTATAATAATATCATACTATAAAACTTAGGAGGATGTAGAATGGAATTTTATGAAGTAATAAAAAATCGCCGCTCAATTTATGCGATTGATAGCACTAAAACCTTACCAGAAGATAGAATAATCGAAATTGTCGAATATGCGCTCTTGCATACCCCGTCGGCATTTAATTCGCAAACTGGCCGTGCGGTAGTCCTTTTTGGAGAAAACCACGATAGACTATGGCAGATAGTGTCCGAAGAGTTGAAAAAAATTGTACCTGATGAGAAATTCCCCGCCACTCAGGAGAAGTTGAACGGATTTGCCGCCGGATATGGCACTATCCTATTTTTCGAAGATAGCGCAGTAGTGCAAAGTCTAGTTGATAGATTCCCGTTATATAAAGATGCCTTCCCCGCTTATTCGCTCCAATCATCGGGCATGCTCCAATTCATCATATGGGCAGCCATTGAGGCGGAGGGGTTGGGCGCAAGCCTCCAGCATTATAATCCACTAATAGATGATAAGGTGAAGAGGGAGTGGAATATTCCCGACAGTTGGTCACTTATTTCACAAATGCCACTGGGTAATCCTACTGCTCCCGCTGGAGAAAAGGAATTTCTACCCATTGATGAGCGAATGAAAATATTTAGATAATACTATCAAGCAGCTGCTAATTCGCAGTTGCTTTTCTATATTCGATATATTCTTCATACCCCATAGATCTATCAATCAGCCCGTCACTTGTTAGCTCAATTATCCTATTCGCTATTGTTTCTATAAATTGATGATCGTGCGACGAAAAAAGCACAATGCCTTTAAAGTCGATTAAACCATCGTTAACGGCGGAGATCGACTCAAGATCAAGGTGGTTCGTCGGTTGGTCGAGCACAAGGCAATTCGCACCGTACATCATCATCCTCGATAGCATGCACCTAACCTTTTCCCCACCGGATAGCACCTTGACAGGTTTAAGAACATCATCACCGGAAAAGAGCATCCTACCTAAAAAGCCCCTTAGATATGTTTCCGTTTCGTCCTCTGAATACTGCTTTAACCAGTCAATGATATTGAGATCAGAATCCTCAAAATAGACCGAATTATCTTTAGGGAAGAACGATTGAGATGTGCTAACTCCCCATTTGAATTCGCCCTCATCGGCATCTAATTCACCCATCAAAATATTAAATAATGTAGTAGCTGCTATCTCGTTCTCGCCGATAAAAGCAACTTTATCATCTTTATTAAGTCTGAAAGATACATTATTCAACACCTTTACCCCGTCGATAGTTTTAGATATTCCGTCAACTGTTAGAATTTCTTTACCCGGCTCCCTATCTATCTGGAATCCAAGATAAGGATATCGGCGTGAAGATGCCGGCATATCTTCGATTGTTAGCTTCTCAAGTAGCTTCTTCCTCGAAGTGGCCTGTCTTGATTTTGACTTATTTGCAGAAAATCTAGCAATAAAGTTCTGCAATTCCTTTGCCTTTTCTTCCATCTTTTTATTCTGTTCTTTTTGGATTCGTTGCATTAATTGGCTTGATTCGTACCAAAATTCATAGTTGCCAACATAGATAGCTATCTTACCAAAATCAATATCAACAATATGCGTGCATACAGTATTGAGGAAATGCCTATCATGGGAAACGACAATAACTGTACCATCATAATCAAATAAGAATTCCTCAAGCCAATTAATCGAATCAACATCAATGTTGTTCGTCGGCTCATCAAGAAGAATTATATCGGGCTGACCAAACAATGCTTGCGCAAGCAGAATCTTGACCTTTTGACTTCCACTAAGGGTATTCATCCCAGCGTATAATAA
>JAAZLM010000153.1 GCA_012799315.1 Clostridiales bacterium
CGTGCTAGAAATAGATGAGGCACTATTAACAAAGCACGGCATAAAAGGACTAATCCTTGATTTAGATAACACTTTATCAATGCATGGCAATGAAAACCCTGAAGAAGGTGTGCTTGATTGGCTTGCACAAATGAAGAAGCTTGACCTAAAGCTGGTTATTGTATCAAACAATACCCGCAAAAGAGTCGAGCCATTAGCAAGAATTTTAGATTTGCCGTTCTACCACCGTGGGCTCAAGCCTCTTACGATCGCATTTACAAAAGTGCAAAAAGAATTCAATATACCTAAAAAGCAAATTGCAGTTGTTGGCGATCAGCTATTCACTGATATTCTGGGCGGCAATATAAAAGGAATGCAAACAATATTAGTTGAGCCTTTTGAAATAGAAAAGGGATATTTTTTCTTGTTTAAACGTAAGGTAGAAGATCTACTAAAGGGCAAGTAAAATCAAAATATTTTTGTGGGGAGTGTTATTCAGTGAAAAAGCAAGTTTTAGTCATTCAAGGACCGAACTTAAACCTTCTTGGTGAGCGTGAAACCGGTATTTATGGAAAAGAGAGTTTTGAAGATATAAACAATCAAATTCTTGATTGTGCGTGCGAGCTTGGCTTTGAGTGCGATATATTTCAATCAAATCATGAAGGTGATATCATCGATAAAATCCAGCAAGTTCGCCATAATTGCGACGGTATTGTAATCAATTTAGGGGCATTAACGCATTATAGCTACGCTGTTCGAGATGCTATTTCATCCATCATGATACCATGTATTGAAGTGCATTGTTCTAATATTTACAATCGGGAAGATTTCCGCTCTAAGTCCGTAATTGCTCCCGTGTGCGCAGGTCAAATTGCAGGATTCGGTAAACATAGCTATTTTCTTGCACTCCATGGACTTGCACAAATGGTGTAGATATGAAGATTAACAAACTAATGACACAGCTTGGCAATAGTGTTGACGCTGCACTCATTACAAACGATATAAGTAGAAGGTACCTAACTGGGATGAAGTCTTCTGCTGGGTTAATCTTAGCAACAAGGGATGAATCATACCTGCTCATCGACTTTAGATATTATGAGGAGGCTCGCCGAAAAGTAAATGATCTTGAAGTAGTGTTGCTGACAGATTCTATGAAGCAACTCAATGACTTGATACATAAACATGGAGTAAAATGCATAGCTATTGAAGGGACGAATATGTCCGTTAGTGAGCTTTCTTTGTATCAAGAAAAATTCCCCGATATAGTATTTGAATCTACAATGCTAAGCAAAGTGCTTGTAAAAATGCGCAGCATTAAATCGGATATAGAAATAGCCAAAATAGAAAAAGCTCAGAGAATCGCAGAAAGTGCATTTTTGCATATCCTCGATTTTGTTCGTGCAGGTGTTACAGAAAGGGATATAGCACTAGAACTCGATTATTATATGTTAAGGAACGGAGCTCAGGCTCTCTCCTTTGATACAATAGCTGTCAGTGGCGGGAATGGATCCTCACCGCACGGTGTCCCAACTTGCAAAAAGATAGAAAAAGGCGAATTCCTCACAATGGATTTCGGCGCAGTTGTCGATGGGTATCACAGTGATATGACTAGAACAATTGCAATTGGAGATATATCACAAAGGGCGCAGGATGCATACTACACTGTGCTAGATGCGCAAAATAAAGCTATTGACCACGCTGTTGCGGGGATTACCGGTAAGGATCTTGATAAAGTTGCAAGGGATCACATCGAATCAAATGGGTACGGGGATTATTTCGGGCATGCGCTTGGGCACGGTGTAGGCATGGAAATACACGAGGAGCCGAGAATTTCACCAAAAAGCGAAACAAAACTTCTTGAAAATATGATAATTACGATTGAGCCGGGCATATATATAAGTAGGGAATTCGGTATTAGGATAGAAGATATGATAGTCGTTGGAAAAAAATCTAACATAAATCTAACTAATAGTCCTAAAAATTTGATAAAAGTTTGATAAACCCCTTGCAATAATATGAAATTTAGGATAGAATAAAAATACAAGCTAATATTGACAGATTATTATAAGCTATATGGAGGTAAATATGATTTCAGCAGGCGATTTTAGAAATGGCATAACCTTCGAAATGGAAGGTAATGTTCTCCAAATTGTGGAGTTCCAACATGTCAAACCGGGGAAGGGTGCGGCATTTGTTAGAACTAAGGTTAGAAATGTTATTACTGGTGTCATTCTTGAAAAGACTTTCAATCCTTCCGATAAATTCCCATCAGCATATATTGAAAGACGAGAAATGCAATATCTATACAATGAAGGTGATTTATACTACTTCATGGACAATGAGTCCTATGAACAAATACCCGTCGATAAATCACAACTAGATGATAACTTCAAGTTTGTTCTAGAAAATATGGAAGTTAAGATATTATCTTATAAAGGCAATGTTTTCGGTGTTGAGCCACCTAACTTTGTCGAACTAGAAGTAACAGAAACTGACCCTGGATTTAAGGGTGATACAGCTACAAGCGCAACTAAACCAGCAATTCTTGAGACTGGCGCCGAAATCCGTGTGCCGTTATTCATTGATACAGGCGACAGAATAAGAATTGACACAAGAACAGGGGAATACATGGAACGTGCTTAATTGCATCGTTCTAATAAAAAAGCTTAAAGCTGGAAAGGCAAGGTATTACTATGAGAATCTCTGAGAAAGTATCCTACCTAAAAGGATTAATCGAGGGGCTAGGAATCAACGAGGATACAAATGAAGGCAAGATATATAATTCAATAATTGATATTCTTGGTGATATTGCAGGCTCTATCGATAATTTAGAGGAAGAAACAACTGATATAGTCGACCTAATCGACATCATTGATGAGGACCTTGGCATTTTAGAGGAGGAGGTCTACGACATTGACGATGAAGATCTTTTTGACTTTGATGATGAACTCTATGAAGTAATTTGCCCATCTTGCGAAGAAGAAATTATCCTTGATCCTCAATCGTTTGATGATGGTGAAATGCTCTGTCCGAGTTGCGGGCAGCATTTAGAATTTGACTTCGATGACTGTGGTTGTGATGAATGCGAATGCCATCACGACGAAGAATAAAAACACACAGTTAATTTTAATA
>JAAZLM010000154.1 GCA_012799315.1 Clostridiales bacterium
AAATGTCTTGGTAAACCCACGAATAGACATTTTGCGCATTGCATTGATGTTATAATGTTTCCAGAGTGATAGGAGGTAATCAGATGCAAAAGAGTAGTGCAAAGCAAAAAGTTGAGTTCTTTGAATACAAAGGGCTACCTCTAGTGAGGAAGGGCGACACAATTTACTATGGTAATATGGAAGATGATTATGTTGTCATGATGACAGTTTTAAAGAAAAAGAAGTTCGCAGATTTAAATGTAGCAAGCAAGGTTAGAGTACAATTGCTATCGACGGATCCCAATGCAGATGCAACGGAATTAGTGCTAAGAACTAGTGAGCAGGACGGACTCTACAATGCGCTCGATATCGGGCATATCTGGCTTGAAAGACAGCTTGCAGAATAATAAGAAAAGGCTTTATCAGTTAATACTGATAAAGCCTTTTTTGTAGAGCTAAATTATGACTCTTCCCACTCGTCGAACATTCGCATAACTTCGTCATATGTTTCATACGATATATCAGCTAATTTGCCCTTACCACCGTAGGTATCTTCCGCCTCGCCGAATCCCTTGATGAATGCTTCTTTCAATGTTGCAATTTTCGATTTATCGCCGCCCGATACTGCTTTAGCAAATTCGATAATACGTTTAGCAACATTCCTTGACGACCACGGATTGTCACCATCGGCGGCATCTTCAACTAGTGAGCCGCCGGAAATTGTATCAAGAAATTCCTCCGACGGAATGTCAAGTATCTCTACTTGGTGCGATTTGTCGTTCTGCATTGCAAGCATTGCTGAAATCAATTGCTTGAACTGGCTAATCTTCCTAGTCGAATCGGCATAAATCCCTTCATTGCCAATTTGATGAGAGCTATTCTCACTTGAAGATAGCTTTTTCGTATAAGCGGGCGAATAGGATAAATCCGACTTAACAAATTTATCAGTATTATCACTCGCCAATGTTGATTTTGCCCTTGCCCCTTCTTCAACTTCGGGACTTTTTTGCATTGCTGAAGTGTTCTGCGCATTAGCATCAGCAATTCTGTTGATGTTCATAATATTACCTCCTTGTAAAATTTTTTGCAATTTTCGAATAGCAAATACAGTGCTTATAGTATATATCGGCAAAGGTTGGTAAAAGTTTAGTAATATAAGAGAATGCATATTTTACTTTATTTATAGAATTGCATTGCAGCCCAATTAACAATATGTTATAATAAACCTAGCTTAAACAAGGAGGAAATATATGTCTATACAAGTAAAGAGCCTAGTGAAAACATTCGGCGACTATACAGCAGTTGATGATCTTAGCTTTTCAATTGAAAAGCCGGGAGTATTTGCACTACTTGGAACAAATGGTGCCGGAAAAACAACCGCAATTAGAATGCTGCTTGGTATGTTAACTAAAAATAGCGGTACTGTACTCTGGGATGGTAAACCGATGGCATCGCTAACATCTCAAATTGGTTACCTGGCTGAGGAGAGGGGGCTATATCCTAAAATAGATGTTATTGATCAGCTTTTATATTTTGCTCAGCTAAAGGGGATGTCAACGGCGCAGGCGAAAAGCAAAATTGACTTCTGGTTCGAGAGGCTGAATATAGAAGAACATAAGTATAAAAAGGCATCGCAATTATCGAAAGGAAATCAGCAAAAGGTGCAGCTTGTTGTAGCATTATTAACCGATCCGCAGTTGCTAATACTTGATGAGCCATTGAGCGGACTTGATCCTGTCAATGCTGACCAATTCAGGGCAGTAATAAAAGAGGAAATTGGTAAGGGGAAATATATTATTATGTCCAGCCATCAAATGACGACAGTTGAGGAATTCTGTGATGATTTAGTAATCCTAGATAAGGGTAAGACGATTTTAAAAGGTAATCTCAATGAGATTAAAAAGGGCTATGGCAGAATTAATCTCAGCATAAAATGCGATGAAGATATTACAGGCATGATTATCCAATCGGGGCTGACAATATTAAATAAAACTCCGGCACAAACAATGGTAAGAGTTAAGGACGAAGAACAGGCAAAAATGCTGCTTAAAAAGATAATTGAAAACGATATTTCACTTGTGAAATATGAGCTTAGAGAACCATCATTACATGAAATATTTGTTGAAAAGGTCGGTGAGTCAATTGAATCTTAATGGAACGGGCAAGGTATTTAAATTTACTATAACCCAGCAATTAAAATCCAGAACTTTCCGCATAACAACTATTGTAATTCTTGTAATCTCCATTTTAATTGCTGCATCTCTTAACATAATCCCAGCGCTAATTAGCAAGGACGACGGCGAAAAGGCGCCAACACTCGGCGATATTGATGTAAAAGAAGTATATGTCCTTGATGAGAGTGGGCTGAATATTGATATCGTATCGGCATTATCGGCAGAAATGCCGAAGGCGAATATCGTAAAACTAGAGCAAGATGAAGAAAGCATAATTGATGAATTAGTAGAAACAACAGAGAGTAAGATTCTACTTAAGTTAACGAAAGATGAGTCGGGCTATTCGATATTATCAATTAAGCCGCCGAATATCACAGTTGATAAAGATGATCTAACCCTATACTACACTAAATCAATTATAGAATCGGGCAGACTCTTGAATGCCGGCGTTAGTGAAGCCGATGTTGAAATGCTCCTTGCCAATATATCGGCTGAATCAATTGAGGCGGGGGAAGAGGTTAAAAGTCTAGCAGAAATATTGACCGAAATATATGTGCCAATGGCATCGGGGATCATACTCTTCCTATTAATATATTTATATGGATACTGGGTAGCAACATCAATCGTGGCGGAAAAATCTTCAAGAGTGATGGAGCTGCTACTAACATCGGTCAAGCCGCTTGCAGTCGTATTGGGGAAGTTAATTGCAATGGGCACATTAGCACTAACGCAATTCGCACTACTGCTTGCATCCGCTGGAATATCGTATAAAATAAGTGGCGGATTCGCCAATTCGATGGCGGGGGAAAACTATAATCCACTCGATCTATCAACATTGACGGACGCATTCACACCGCTCAACATCATTGTAGTTCTTATAATATTCATTCTAGGATATATACTCTATGCTGAAATGAATGCAATCGCCGGTGCGACAATCAGCAGTGCCGAAGATATGCAAATGGCAGTTATGCCGGTCAATTTTATCGCAATAGTAGGATTCTACCTCAGCTATTTTTCGCCAGCGGTGGATAACGATGTGCTCAATACCATTGTTGCGCTATGCCCAATATCATCACCATTCGCATTGCCGACGATGATAATAATGGACAAAATCAGTATAGGTATGGCACTTGCGTCAATATTAATACTGATTGCAACAATTGTTATCGTGCTCCTATTTGCGGCTAGGGTATATTCAAGTATCGTATTGCATACGGGTAATAGGTTGAGGTTAAAGGACTTATTCTCAATATATAGGCAGAAATAACATTGGCAACCGCTTCCACAATTTATGTGAAAGCGGATTTTGCCCATTTGATGGAGGTGTGAAATGAGCTTAATTAGAATATATGACATAATTTCCAAAAAGCGTGAGGGCGGCGCACTCACTAAAGAAGAAATTGAATTCGCTGTTCAAGGATATACCAGCGGGAGAATCCCCGATTTTCAGATGGCGGCGTTATTAATGGCGATTTGCATAAAAGGCATGACCGATGAGGAAACTGCTAATTTGACAATGAGCATGGCTAATTCGGGCGATATTATCGACCTATCGCAAATATCGGGAATTAAAGTCGATAAACATTCGACGGGCGGCGTCGGTGATAAAACGACATTGATAGTTACACCAATTGTCGCATCATGCGGGGTCAATGTAGCAAAATTATCGGGCAGGGCACTCGGGCATACGGGCGGAACGATAGATAAGCTAGAATCAATTACAGGGTATCGCACTGATATACCACAAGCAGAATTTTTAAGACTTGTGCAAGATATCGGTGTGAGCGTGATAGGGCAGTCGGCATCTATTGCGCCCGCCGATAAGAAGATATATTCCCTGCGTGATCAGACGGCAACGGTAGAAAGCATACCTTTAATTGCTTCATCGATTATGAGTAAGAAGATTGCTTCCGGTGCCGATGCTATCGTGCTAGATGTCAAGACGGGTAGCGGCGCATTCATGAAGGAAATTGATGATGCTATTATGCTCGCCAAAAAGATGGTGGCAATAGGCGATAATGTAGGAAGAAAGACTGTCGCCCTAGTTACTGATATGAATATTCCTCTTGGCAATGCTATTGGCACATCACTAGAGGTGATCGAATCTGCTGAAATTCTGCAAGGGCGGGGCGACGATAGATTGAGGGAGCTATGCACTGCAATTAGTTCGAATATGCTCCATCTAGCTGGTAAGGGCAGTATTGTCGAATGTGAGCGAATGGTAGAGGATTCTATCAATAACGGCAGCGCATTCGAAAAACTATGCCGGATGGCCCATGCGCAGGGCGGCGATGATGGACTCATCCGTAATACGGACAAATTCCCAAAAGCGCAGATCATATACCCGCTAAAGGCGCACAAAAGTGGTTATATCACCGATATGGATACGCAAAGGATCGGCATATCCGCATTGCTACTCGGTGCTGGTCGTCAGAGCATGGAGGAACAAATCGACTTTTCCGCCGGGATAATGCTCAGTTGTAGGACGGGCGATTATGTTGAATGCGGTGATGTGCTTGCAACTTTGCACACTAATAGTGAAGATAGGTTGAAAAAGGCGAAAGAAGTGTATTTAGGGGCGATTGAATTCTCCGATGAAAAACCGATCGAGCGGGATATAATATTAAAAAGGATAGGGGGATAATCATTGAATAATGAGGATATTCTAAAATATGTTGATCATACTGTGCTCGGTGTCGATGCAAAATGGGAAGATATTAAATCGGCATGTAATGAGGCATTGGAGTATGGAGTTGCATCGATATGTATTCCACCGTGCTATGTGAAACAGGCACGAGAATACGCAGGTAATGATCTTAAAATATGCACTGTTGTCGGCTTCCCGAATGGGTATACAACATCACTAGCAAAAGCATTTGAAACACTTGATACAATAGAAGATGGCGCCGATGAAATTGATATGGTGATAAATATATCATATTTAAAGAATAGAAGATTTGACGACATTCTAGCTGAAATTATCGCAGTTAGGAGGGTGAGCGAGGGGAAAATTCTCAAGGTAATTATTGAAACCTGCCTTCTAACAGACGAGGAAAAGCTCAAGATGTGCGAAATAGTCGCCCTTGCGAAAGCGGACTACATTAAAACATCGACGGGATTTTCACATGGTGGCGCCACTGATCACGATATTGAGCTATTCGCTCAATATATCAAAGATAACGACCTTGGCGGTGTCATGAATATCAAGGCGGCAGGTGGGATATCTTCGCTCGATGATGCTAATCGCTTTATTAAAATGGGTGCGAACAGGCTTGGCAGCTCAAGAATAATTAGCCTAATAAAAGGTGAAGCTAGTACGGGATATTAATGTGGGAAAGGTAGTGCTCAGATGAATAGACGAGTCTTTATAATTGTTCTTGACAGTGTTGGAATTGGTGAAATGCCCGATGCCGCCGATTTTGGTGATGAGGGCAGCAATACTCTAGCTGCGGCGGCAAGGAGTGAGTACTTCCATATGCCGACGATGCGATCGCTCGGTCTATTCAATATTGATGGTGTTAATTGCTGCAACGGTATTGCTAACCCCGATGCAAGTTATGCAAGAATGGCAATTAAATCTAATGGTAAGGACACTACTATCGGGCATTGGGAATTGTCAGGGATAGTATCGCCACGTCCTCTACCAACATATCCCGATGGATTCCCCGATGAAATTATAGATGAATTTTCAAGATTGACAGGTAGGAAGATCCTATGTAATAAGCCGTATTCAGGTACAGAGGTGATTAGGGATTATGGCGAGGAGGCTAGGGAAACTGGCGGTTTGATTGTATATACATCGGCGGATAGTGTATTCCAAATTGCCGCCAACGAGGAAGATATTCCGATCGAGGAGTTGTATCGATATTGTGAGCAGGCACGCAACATTCTAAAAGGTGAGCACAGTGTCGGCAGAGTTATTGCACGCCCCTATATCGGTGATAAAGAATCGGGCTATAACCGCACCAAGAACCGCCGGGATTTCTCAATCGAGCCACCAATGCCGACAATGCTTGATATTTTAATGAATGCAGGTCTTTACACAATTGGTGTTGGCAAGATCTCAGACATCTTCGCTGGGAAGGGCATCGTGAAAAGCATTAAAACACAGGGCAATGACGATGCAGTGGCTAAGACGATAAAGATAGCAGATGAAGATTTTAACGGGTTATGCTTTGTCAATTTAGTCGATTTCGATAGTGTATATGGGCATAGGAATGATGTTGACGGATATGCACGTGCCTTATCGGCATTCGATTCCCAGCTGCCGGATTTGTTGGTGAAATTGAGGGAAGAAGACATCTTAATAATTACTGCAGATCATGGATGCGATCCATCAACGCCGAGTACCGACCATTCAAGAGAATATGTACCAGCAATAATATACGGGAGCAAGATATTATCAGGGATTAATCTAGGCACATTATCAACACTGGCCGACATTGGGGCGACGGTGCTAGATTATTTTGGTGTAAAGGGAGATATAGAGGGCAACAGTATTTTAAACTGCATTAACAAATAGGGAGTGAAGGAGAGGTATAATGATTAGTGACGATACGCACGCAATTAATTATGAAGAGCTTGCCTCCCTAGCTTTAAAGGCGAGAGCAGGCGCATATGCGCCGTATTCTCAATACTATGTAGGGGCGGCGATCCTTGATATCTATGGTAGGATCTCAACAGGTGTGAATATTGAGAATTCGTCATACGGTGCGACAATTTGCGCAGAGCGTAGCGCAATTGCAAGGGCAATTTCCACTTTTGATGACTATGATGTCAATGTTGATGGTGGAGTTTTCCGTGCTATTGCAATTGCCGGCGGTGCAAAGCCGGAGAAGGAAGTATTATCGGGATATGCATATCCGTGCGGAATATGCAGGCAGGTATTGAGCGAATTCGCAGCGGCGGATATGAAGGTAATAATAGTGAAAAGTGAGAGTGAATTCAAGGTATATGACTTGAACGAACTGATTCCATATGCATTCACTGACGAAAATCTAGGACAGTGATGAATCAAATAAGGTATCCGACTTGAAATAGTTCGAAATATATGTTACAATATAGTGTCTTTAGCAAAAAAATAACATTGAAAGTGGGATATATTATATAACTAAAATTTATTATATAAATGTCTTGCAATATATTGAACGATATGATATTATAGAACTGAACTAATAGGACTAATACAGTCAATGAAAAGGGTGATTTTTTGCAGTTAATCAAGCGGATTAAAAAATATAGAGAAAAGAATATTGATAATTATTTAGGGCTTAGGATTTTTCTAATGGCATTCTTCCCGATCTTTATGACGATTATCACAGAATTAAATCAAATGAGGTCGATCCCGAAGTTATTAAAGTTTGTTATCAACAGGCCGACGATAATTTTATTCGATATTATTATAATTAGTGCCATATATGCGGTATTCTTATTCTTTACTAAGCGAACATATCTCAGTACACTTATTACTGGGGTGATGTTCTTTATATTCTCATGCGTGGAATACTTCAAATATGAGGCGGGCGGGACACATTTCACAATAGTGGATATGCTCCTAATCACAGATGCACACACTATAACGAAGTTTACAAGAGTATATTTTGCTCCGATCCTATGTGTTAGCGGTGCTGTTCTACTTCTATATATTGTAGCAACATTTTTCTTCAATCTTAATTTGAAGATGAAGTATCGTTTCAGCGCACTTGCCGGTTTAATGACAATTATGATAATGGCGCTATCTATAATAAGCCCTGCAATATCGACAACTGTTTACGGTATATTCGATGTTGACACGCAGGACAATCTTAATATGTTTAAATCGGATGAGAAGTTTAATAACAATAATCTAATAGCATATTTGACAGAATCGGTATCGGCATTAACACAGAATAAAGTGCGTGAGCCAATGGGATATTCCGAGGAGAAAGTTATTCAAATACTGGGCAAAAATTATGACGATATAACTGATGACGATTTCATTCGTCCGAATGTTGTGTTCATAATGTCGGAGGCATATACGGATTTAAGGCGGTTCGACGGTGTTGAAATTCCCGATTCAGCATATAAGGGACTTGATGAAGTCGCTGCAAAGGGGTATCGTGGTACTGGTATCGTGCCGACTATCGGCGGATATACGGTAAAGACCGAGTTCGAGCTAATGTTCGGGCTACCGATCAAATCACTGAACAACTATGAATTACCGCAGAATTTGCTCAAAGAGGGCGATCAGGCAACATTCGCCGACTATTACGATAGCCTAGGGTATAGCACTACTTACATCCACCCATTTAATAAAAGCTTCTACAATCGTGATAAAATTTACAGTGAATACGGATTCGACGAATTGTTCTTTCTTGAGGACTTAATTCCGGATCTTGACGAGCAGGAAAAACATAGATTCCGCCAATTCATTGATGATAAAATAATATTTGACGAGGTTGAAAAACAGCTCAAAGAACACGACCAACCATGTTATATTCATGCAACGACAATGCAAAATCATAAGCCGTATCAAACTGAGGAATTCCAGGGCGATGAGATAGATTTATATCTTGAGGGGATAGAACATAGTAATGAATTATTTGCCGATTTTATAAAAAGGCTTGAGGATTTTGACGAGCCGACAATTGTTCTATTCATCGGCGATCACTTCCCAATGTTCTATTACGAAAGTGGATTCTATGAAGATGCCAAGATCTCAAGTGACAATTGCTTCTCTTTATATGAGCAGGAATATGTAATATGGGATAATTTCGGTGTTGACTATTCCAAAACGCCGGATTATGCGGTATCGTCATTCTACTTGCCGCATATTGTTGCAGATTTAATAGATGCACCAAAAAACAATTTCATGAACATTATTATGAATAAGATGGAAAAAACACCGGTATATACGATAACGGGATTCAACGATTCAGAAGTTGACGAGGTATTAGATACAATTGCCTATGATAGGACTAAGGGCGATAAATATTCATACTACAATAGAGAAAAGGATATAGAGAAATACGTTTCAGCAAAATAATACTACTTTAGATGGAGAACAAAATGACAACAACTTTTCATAAATCAAGATTAAGTTATAAGAAGGTATTCTTAATCGGACTAATATTATCTTCTATCATGCTTTTGCCATATGTTATATATGGCAAAGGCATTCTTTTGCTATCGAATGACTTCAATACACAGCAGATGCCGTTCTATGTAATGGCGAATAAAAGCATTAGGAATGGTGAATTCTTCTTTAGCTGGCTAACGGATCTAGGGACATCATTCATCGGATCGTATATGTTCTATATGTTAGGATCACCATTCTTTGCAATATCGCTGCTTTTCCCACCGGCAGTTGTGCCGTATTTGATGGCGCCACTGCTTGCACTCAAATTTGCTACGGCGACGGTGACGTCATACGCATTCCTAGCTAGGTATGTGAAGAATAAGGAATACGCATTAATCGGTGCGTTGCTATATGCCTTTTCCGGATTCCAGATATTCAATATGTTCTATAACCATTTTCATGATGCGGTTGCGTTCTTCCCGTTACTTTTACTAGCACTGGATCAGCGCATGGAAGATAAAAGAAGGGGCGCACTAGTGCTTGCAATTGCGCTAAACCTTATCACCAACTATATTTTCTTTGTCGGGGAGGCAATCTTCCTAGCAATATATTTTGTAGTGAAGTTAATTAGCAAGGACTATAAACTAACATTGAGGAAGTTTATTTCGCTTGCGATTGAAGTTATTCTCGGCATCGGGATAAGTGCTTTTGTCGTTGTGGCGGTTTTATTCGTGTCGGGGAATCCACGCAATAGCTCAAAACTATCTGGATGGGATGCATTCACATATAATCCGCCGCTCAAATACATTGAGATTATCCGAGCATTTTTATTCCCGGCGGAAATTCCCCATGTTGCGCCATTCTATGAGAAAACCGCCGTCACAAGATGGCAATCCACCCAGGCATATTTACCGATGTTCTCGGTAGCGGGGGCGATGGCATTCCTGAAAACACGCAAGAAAAATTTCATCTCAAGGATGTTGGTTATATGCGGTGTAATAGCATTCGTGCCACTGCTCAATAGCGTATTTTATTTCTTCAATTCATTCTATTATTCACGCTGGTACTATATGATGATTTTGATAATCGTGCTTGCAACTATTATATGCCTTGATAATGAGGAGGAATTCCGCATTCCACTAAAGAAGTCCGTGGTATTCATCATTTGTGCAGCGGTGATATTCGCCCTAGTTTCAGCTTTCTTCCCCAATTTTGATGAAGATGGTGTGTTCAGATACGGTCTATATACTATCGGCGACTCCTTATTTTTAGTAGCATTTGCAGTGATTGCGATAGTCAGTTCAGTATATTTACTGAATCTGCTGAAGCTCGGTGATACCGATAAATTTAGGAAGAAATTACTCACTAGCATAGTAGTTTCAATTTTAGTTTGTGGTAATATAACACTTATTTCAACGCATTATGTCGCCGATGAGAGGCCAACATATAAAGAGAATTTAATCGATGCTGGCAATGTGTTCGATGATTATAAAACTGATGAGCATTTTAGGATTGACACTTCATCTTTATATTACAATGTGCATATGTGGTGGGGACTACCCTCGATGGCGACGTTCAACAGTAATATTAACGGGAATGAGATGCACTTCTACGATGTTATAGGAGCACCACGATTTGTCGCTACAATGCCGTCGGACTCGCTATACGGGTTGAGGGCGCTATTCTCCGTCAAATATATCTTCTACCACGGGGATAGGCTCACTTCAATGTGGGGAACGGAATATAAAGAAACACGCATGGGCTATGATATATACGAAAATAATAATTACATTCCGATGGGCTTTGCATACGATTATCACATCAGGGAGCAAACGCTGAATCTCGTGCCCGAATGGAAAAAACACATCTCATTAGTTCAGGCAATTCTGCTTGACGATGAGCAAATTAAAAAGTACAGCGACATTCTGCCCGATATTACTTCCCTCGATGAATCACCACTCCTAATAGACTTTGATACATTTAAAGATGAAGTTGTTAAACGCAGGGCACAGGCGGCGCATTTCTTTGAGAGAAAATCGGACGGATTCCGTGCTAAGATCAACCTTGATTCGCCCAATTTAGTATTTTTCAGTGTGCCGTATGATGAGGGATTCACGGCAACGGTCAACGGTAAAAAGGCAGAAATCGAGCTTGTCAATGCCGGATTCATGGCAGTGTATTGTGATGCTGGCCAAGATATTGAGATAGAATTCTCCTATATACCCAAAGGACTTAAGCCCGGCATGACAATATCAATAATTTCCCTCATTGCAACTATTGCATATATATTTGCACCTAGATTCATGCGGAGGGAGGAATTCTAGGGAGAATTTTCGATAGAATTAGTCGTTGCCGTTTAATTCCCCTTGACGAATTATATCGCAAGTGTTAGAATTAAGTATATTGCATGATGGGGGGATTTTAATATGAGAAAAATAGCAGCACTCCTTTGTGCGGTGCTGATGATATATGTATTTGGCGGATTGCTTGATAATGTTGCCTTTGCAGAGGAACCAAGCGATACTAGCGAAGATGAAACGACTACTACAACTACAACCGAAGAATCAACCGAAGAATCAACCGAAGAACCAACCGAAGAACCAACCGAAGAACCAACCGAAGAATCAACTACTACCACAACTGAAGAATCAAACGATGAAGAACCAACAACTGAAGAAACTACCACCACTAAAAAGACAAAGAAAAAGACAAAGAAAAAGACTAGTAAGGTAACTACCACGACAACAACGGTTGAAACGACTACTACCACGACCACTGCCGAAACTGAGCAAACAACCGAAGTTGAGGAAGATAAGAGCGTAATAATAACCAAAGATGTTCTTATAGCAGCTTCCGAATCGGGTGACGATGTAAAGGTAAGTGGCTTTACAGAGGATGGATTCGAATACCAGTGGCTGATAAAGGGTACGGACATCGTGGGAGAAGTGACCGACATTGATGTTACGGTATATAACACATCGGACTACAAGGATAGAATGAGGGCATTCGTGCCACGCCATATTGGACTAGCTGCGATTTCCTTTGCTGAGAATGGCGAATTACCGGCGAAAGCACAGCTGACAATCGACACGGGGGGAGTGCTTGCAACTGGCAATGCATATCTATATACATATAATCGTGCAACGGGAAGAGCAGAATTAGTTGAAGAGGTGAAATTCGCCGATGATAGGGTAGAGATAATTCTGCAAGAACGAATGGATTACTTCCTTACTGATCAATTGCTTGATGAAGGCTCAAAGGAAATGAGCGGAGCAGTCAAATTAACTGTAATGACGGTGATAGGTCTGCTAGTTGCTGGAATATTCGGACTCGTCGTATCGAAGGTGAGAGATATTCAAGTTTATCGCAGGGAGCTAATCGGCGATACGGGGGCTGATGGAGCCTATACTGTCGACGATGATGTCGATGCCGATTTAGAAAATGATGACCACCACGATGCCGATCAGTAGATAATATAAACATCTATGAAGTTAACTTCATAGATGTTTTTTCTTTAACAGATAGCAAATTCGATAGAAAAAGTATGAAAAAAGTAAGATCACCCTTGACTTTTGGGTGAAAGTCGGATATGCTATGTGAAACAGATGAAATTTAATCTACTATTACTTAAAATGGGATGATAAATTACTTAAAAGATGATATTGTTTGAGAGGGGTAATCAATTTGAATTTAAGAAATTACAAAACAGATGTCGACGCATTGCTAGAAAAACTTGACAAGAAAAAGGTGGATCCGGATCGCCTTGTGTCGGATAACGCAAGCAAGGAATCCATACAACTATTTGAATATATCAAGGACAATTATACTAAACGTATAATCAGCGGACAGCAATATCTATTCGATCACGAATACGAAGATGTCGTATACTATCGGTATAGTGGCAGATTGCCAGCGATGAAGGGTTATGACTTCATGGACGATACTGGGCGGAATAAATCACGTGAGCAGACAAGTAGGGCGATTCGCTGGGCTAAGGAAAGTGGCGGGATCGTTACGATGTGTTGGCATTGGTATGTGCCTAAGCGGATGAACGATGAAAGTGCCGGCAGTGCATTTTACAGGGAAGATAATCACTTTGATTTAATTAAGGCAGTGACGGAGGGGACACCGGAATACGAGCTAATTATCGATGATATTGACTGCATTGCAGAGTCACTGCGCCGTTTAGAGAGGGAGGGCATCGCCGTTCTATGGCGCCCACTACATGAGGCGAATGGCGCATGGTTCTGGTGGGGGAATGTTGGTAAGGAGAGCATCGCCGCATATAAAAAGCTATGGTATATCATATTTGACAGGCTTGAGAATTTGCATAAACTAACGAATCTAATTTGGGTATGGAATGGACAAAGCAAGGATATGGCAGTTCATCCGAATACATATGACATCGTTGGTGAGGACATCTATCCGGAAACAAAGGGACGTGACCACTCTTCACAAAAGGCGAAATTCGATGAAGTGACTAGTTATACACATGGCAAGGTGGCGACCTTGTCAGAGTGCGGTTACATTCCCGATCCGAATAATCTTAAAAAGGACAAAGTATATTGGTCTTGGTGGCTACCGTGGTGGGGGCAATTCGTTCATGCGGTAGACGAAAACAACCGCCCGATCCTAGACGATATGGGAATGCCAATTTATAATGAAAATTACCTTGACGATGAATATATAGATAGGGTATTCAATGATGATTATGTTATCACTCTTGATGATCTGCCCTGGTACGATAAGAATAAGCATAAGCTACCGCCACAGGTTCAGCGGTTCATTGATGAGGGGAAATTGCCCCAGCGTAATTGAATAAAAAATGGTGCTGAATTCAGCACCATTTTTTCTATTTAAAATACATATATAATTGGCATTTTATCATACCGTTATAGAGTTTTCTGCGCCTGTCCGCCTTCTTACCAAAGATATTTTCGAATCCCTCATGCGGCGAAATCACATACGCACTGCGTTCAGGTGTTTTGTCAAACACCTTGCCCATTGTTGAATAAATGCCTTCGGCCTCTTTGATCTCAAGCATCCTCTCACCATATGGTGGGTTACATATTACAATCATTTGATCTTCATTATAGGTGAAGTCTTTGATGTCACGATTTTCCACACGGATTCTACTTGCGACTCCTGCCTTTTTAGCATTTGCCATAGATAATTCAAGAGTATCGCCATCAATATCGTAGCCATAGCATTTGAATTTGGCATCACGGCGAATAAGTGACAATGCCCGTTGACGTTCATCCTGCCACAATTGTTCGGGTATGAACTGCCAGTCCTGCGCTATGAATCGCCTCTTTAGTCCCGGGGCGATGTTCAGCGCCCGATATGCCGCCTCAATCATGAATGTACCCGATCCGCAGAATGGATCGCACACAGTGCTATTTGGGCGCACTCTAGCCAGATCGACGATGCCGGCGGCAAGAGTCTCCTTTATCGGTGCAATATTCGATTTGCGGCGGTATCCCCTTTTATGGAGCCCCACACCGGAAGAATCGATCATGATTGCAACATTGTCCTTGTGTATTGAGAATTGTATTTGAAATAGTGCACCAGTTTCTTCGAACCATTCGATATGGTATTTTTCCTTTAAGCGATTTACAGCTGCTTTCTTAATTATAGATTGGCAATCCGGTATTGAATATAGCTTGGAGTTGATCGAATGCCCCTTTACGGGGAATGCATCTTTCTTCCCGATGAATTTCTCAAATGGGAGTGCCTTAACTCCTTCAAACAATTCATCAAATGTTGTCGCTTTAAATTCGCCCAGCACGATGAGGACTCTTTCGGCGGTGCGCAGTGATAGATTCGCACGTATTAATGTTGTATAATCGCCAGTGAAGCTAACCCTACCGTCGGTAGTGACGATGTTTTCCGCACCGAGCCGCTTAACTTCATTCGATAATATCCCCTCTAAACCAAAATGGCAGGGGCACGTAAACTTTAAATTTTCCATTTTAACAATCCTTCCAGACAGTCGATATATTAAGGGCATTTGCAGATTTTGCGTTGCAAATGCCCTACAATGTTTATGAACCCGATCTTGGTAAATTCGATGGGCGATAATAGCCTATTGAAGTGTTTTTAGTATTCTCCCCAGCTAACAGCCCAGTATTCAAGTCGAATCTTGCCTCAATAACATCGGGATCTACCTTAAAAGTAGGCGATGAGTTGTTATTAGCATATTCACCGAATACATTCTTCCATATTTGTGCCGAGCTATAAAAGATATTGCCCATGTCTTTACGTTGCTTATATCCATACCATACTGCCGATACATAATCGGGAGTACAGCCGACAAAATAAATATCATGGTTATTTTGTGATGTTCCAGTTTTGCCGACAACTTCGACTTTGCTTAATTTTGCAGCAGTACCGGTTCCGTTCGGGCCTTCTACAACTTGTTTTAGCATACGATTCATGACATATGCAGCGTCGGGCTGTATTGCCTGTATGCCAATGGGCTTATATTCAAGAACAACATTATCTTCAGGATCAATTACCTTTGTGAATGTTGTTGGCTTATAATAAACTCCGCCATTGCCGAAAATTTGATATGCAGCGCATTGCTCAACAGTAGTTACACCATCTGTTAAACCACCGAGCGCAAGCGGTGAATAGTCAATATCGGTGAACACACGTCCATTATCTTCGACTCTTGATGCCACTAAAGATGTGTACCCGAGCCTAGTTGTTAGGAAATCGTACGAGGTTTTAGGACCGAGCCTATCAAGTAGTTCTACCGGGATAGTGTTAAGTGAGCGCTCAAGTGCCTTATAGACGGGCACATATGAATTAGAATATGTCTTGCTATAATTCTGAGGGAATTTCTTTTTCTTACCGTCTTCTTCAATTATCTTAAAGTATTGGTCTTTAACCATTGTCGACCATGTTATCATATCTAGATTGAGTGCGGGCGCATATACACCGACGGGTTTCATAGCCGATCCGGGGGAGCGCTTCTCCATAGTTGCGAAATTCCATCCTCTGGCGGTTTTTTCACCGATACCGCCGACAATAGCAAGGATATGCCCGCTATAATCCATAGCAACAAAAGATGATTGAGGATATTCGTCAAGAGTATAGCTAGTAAATGCTTTATTGTTCTCATATTTTTTTTCAACAGCAGTCTGCATATCTAGATCGACAGTAGTGTAGATCCTATATCCGCCACTATATAACTTCTTAGTTGCGGAATCACGGTCCATTCCCGTCTTTTCTTGGATGCCCTTGATAACGTCTTCGATGACGGCATCAACAAAATAGCTATTTGAAATTTGCTCAGCCTTTAATGCTTCTTCATTTTTATCCCTTGCCTCATCGGTTGATGCATATCTCAATACAATTTCTTCTTCTTTAGCCGCCTCAAATTCTTCATACGATATAGCACCGTTATCATACATTTGCTCTAATACGTATAACTTTCTTGCGGCATTTTTATCATAGTTTTTATATGGATCGTTGACCGGCGGATTCTTTGGAATCGCCGCTATACAGGCAGCCTCAGCAATTGTTAATTCGGATACATCCTTACCAAAATAGTAGTCAGATGCGGCCTGAACGCCACTAACACTGTTGCTAGCAAGTCCAATATAGTTGAGGTATGCCTCAAGAATATCATCTTTCGTATAGTGTTTTTCCATATTCATAGCACGGAATATTTCACGTAGTTTCCTTGAAATATCTTGCTTATCATCGCCTGTAACATTCTTTACAAGCTGTTGTGTAATTGATGAACCACCTTGTTTTGTATCGTAGAAATGCAGGAACAAATTCGCAAATGATGCGAATGTCCTCTTCCAATCGATGCCGTCATGATCGAGGAATCGCTGATCCTCCGCACAGATGAAAGCATCCCTAACATGGCGGGGCACTTGATCAAGATCGACCCAGATACGATTAGCTTCATTATGAAGTCTTTTTATTTCAACTTCATTGCCATTTTTATCATAGGCATAGATGATAGTGGTGTAGTTCAGCTTGAGTTTATCGATTTCAATATCGAGCATACTATCATCGGCAAAATTCATTATATATACGGTCAATGCCGTCGCAACAATCGAGCCGGTAATTACAGCAACTAGGAATAGCGAAATAAATGTTGTACCAATAACGGTGAGAGTCCTTTTGAGTGGGCTCTTCTTTTTTCTTCTCTTAACAATCTTCTTAACTTGTTTTTTTGTATTCGTTGATTTATTTGCGGATTTAGATGTAGCAGGTGATTTCCTCCTAGGTTTCCTATCCATAATAAAACAACTCCTTTCGTTCTTGAGAGGTATTAATTTAATAGAGCAAAAACATCATTAATACCACCATACATCAAACAATTGTTATTATAGCATATAATACAGTAAAAGTTAATAACATAATGCAATTATTCATTGTCTAATTGAATAAAAAATGGTTACAAGGCAACAATAATATAAAACAATCTAATTGAAAGATTACAATGACTTTACAAACAATATTTCCAAATAAACCTCTTTATCAAATCTTAACCGAAAGGGTGTAAAAAATGAATCGAAAGATGACATATATTTTAATTGCCTTTACAATGGTAATTTCTCTGCTATCAGTATCATTTGTAAAGATCAGTAGTACGAGTGCGGATGCTACGCAGCAATTCACCGAACCGCAGACAACAACGATCGCCCCGTTCTACATCATAAAGGAATATAGGGGGCGAATAGCAGTGTTCATTAGCACCCAACAGAAGCCAATGCGTGAATACGATACCTATGTCGATACTCTACCCGATAAAGATAAGGAGTTGTTAAAGAACGGCATAGTAGCAATGAATGATGAGGAACTGCGTGATCGCATTGAGGACTATACTAGCTAGTTAATTCCCCTCCCATAGCCGGATTGTTCATGTAATATGAGAACAATCCGGCTAAATTTATGCAAGAAAAACGCCGAGAGTATTCCCCCGACGTTTTAAAATGGAGCGGATTACGAGGCTCGAACTCGCTACCTCCACCTTGGCAAGGTGGCGCTCTACCAGATGAGCTAAATCCGCAGATTCGATTGTACATTCATCATAATAAAGCCAAAGGCACGATATAATCGGCCTCTGA
>JAAZLM010000155.1 GCA_012799315.1 Clostridiales bacterium
CAGCAAGAATTAATGCCTTCCCCCTATTGTTATAGTATATCTTGTCACCGGGGGCATATTTCTTTCCTTTTTCATATTCGGTGAATCCACGCTCTTTAGCCATAGCTATTGAAGTGATCACCGCTTGTCTTTCTGTTTTAGATTTATCTAAGAAATCCTTATATTTCTCGCAAAAGGCATCGGTTTCTTCCATGAATTCATCACTCAATGTTAGTCCTGAATTCTTATAGTTAATTAATAACTTCTCTTTTAGCTTTTTAGCCTCACTCTTATTTTTGTCCATTTTAACAATCCTCCTAAAACTTATATGTCATTGACCATACTATTATATATATTCCATGCCTTCATTACCTTATATACATAATGATCGGTCTCCTTAACAGGTATCTTATCTAAGGTGATGCCATCATCACTATATTGTTTATCGGATAGCCATCCATTTACACGGGATCTACCTGCATGATATGCTGCTATTGCCTCCTCCTCGTGTTCGTATTCTTCCAAAAGGAGTTTTAGCATATATGTTCCATATTTAATGCTTATCTCGGGATCGAAAATATCATCATAACTTATGTCGCTATCGTCATTCATGCGGAATTTTGTCCAATCGAAGGCATCCTCCATCATTTGCATAAGTCCCGATGCGCCTGCAGAAGATACGGCATTCTTATCATAACCGCTTTCCGTCTTAATAATAGCTAGGATCAAAGTTTTTTCAACTCCGTTTTCCTTAGCATATTTATCGATTATGTCCTCGTATTTGATCGGATATGCAAATTTATAATAAATCCTATCCCCGTACAACAATGCTACAATCCCGATTAGGAGAATTAATACAAGTAAAAAGCGCTTACCCCTGTGCCTATGTACTCTGCGCATTGTAATACTCCCATATTTTTTTAGCTACTTCACTCGCCATTGACTCCAATGTTGCTATATCCGAATCGTTTTGTAATATGAAATCGCTTCTCTTTGCATAATAATTAAATTCAGGTTGAGATTTTATTCTACTCAATGCCTCTTGCTCAGTTAAGCTATCTCTTTTTATAATATAATTGAGGCGCTTTTCTACATCGGCATTCACGCATACTACTAGGCTGCAAAAATCATCGGCATTGCTTTCAAAAAGGGTCGGTGCGTCAAGAAGAACCATGCGTACACCTTCTTTTTCGAGGGAGTTAATCATCTTTAAAATTCGTGCTGTTATATATGGGTATACGATGCTGCCAAGGTGAATTAGCTTCGCTTTATCGTTGAATACCATTTCACCAAGTACTTTTCTATTTAGTGTACCATCTTTATTTAAAATAGCATCTGTAAACTCCTCAGCCAATTCCTTTAAACAGCTACTTGTATTGTCAATAACATCTCTTGAAACCTTATCGGCATTAATAATATAATATCCAGATCTAGCAAATACATCGCTAACAGTTGTTTTACCAGAACCCGTCGGGCCTGTTAATCCAATTACCTTTACATCAGAATCACTATTCAATGACAACCACCTCAAATCCCGCCGCACGAAGCAGCCTGTTATATACCGCCAATCCGATGCCGTGCTTGTTCGGGCATCTAACAAAAACTCTACTAGCATTTAGTTTATCAAGCTCCCTGAGCTTTTTAAAGAGCTGTTCTGCTTGCTCCCGTGAATCGCCACCATATGTCAAATGTGGCAAGCGCATTGTGTCACTATCACTATCAAATATCAAACAAAAGTCGCCATCACTAAAATTACTTTCTACATATTTCGTAAATTCATCTATATCCGAATCAACTAAAATTACTCTAGCTTTTGGTGAATAGTGCTTGTATTTCATTCCCGGTGATTCGATCGGCGCATCATTATCGGGTGGCTCAAATACACCACTGGCAAGCCGCACTGTAAAGCCATATCCCTTTATATCCTCTACTGTGACAATGCCCGGTCTTAAAATTATGACTTCCTCATTTTCAAATTTAACTACCGTTGATTCTAATCCGATTTTGCAACTTCCCCCATCTAGTATGATGGGTATCTGCCCATTCAAATCATCAAACACGTGATTTGCCGTTGTCGGGCTAGGACTGCCCGATTTATTTGCCGATGGCGCCGCAATGGGAACGCCACTTTCCTCAATTAATTTAAGTGCTGCATCGTGGCTTGGCATCCTAATTGCTACAGTATCAAGCCCTGCCGATATCTCGTGCGGAACTAGATTTGACTTTGGTAGGACTATTGTTAATGGCCCGGGCCAGAATTTTTCTGCTAATTTATATGCAATCTGCGGAACATTAACCGTCAATCTCTCCATCATGGAAAAGTCGCTAATGTGGACAATAAGAGGATTATCCTGCGGCCGCCCTTTAATCTTGAAAATCCGTCTAATAGCATCGGGATTTGTTGCGTCGGCCGCTAGCCCGTATACCGTTTCCGTCGGCATTGCAATAACTTCACCTTTATTTATTAAATTCGCAGCTATGAGAATGTTTTCATCGCTCGTGGATAGAATCTTTGTATCCTTAGGGTTTAGCATATATTTAAAAATACCCTTCTATTATTAATATAATTACTGCTCTTGTGAAGCAAGTTTAGATGCGTTATCCGCCATCGCAAGTGCGTCAAAGACTTCATCAAGATTACCATCAAGGATTTCTTCAAGACGGTATAGTGTGAGGTTTATTCTATGATCGGTCAATCTACCTTGAGGATAATTATATGTTCTTATTCTCTCGGATCTATCGCCCGTGCCAACTTGGATTTTACGTTCTGATGCAATCTTTTCGTGCTGTTCGGCAAGTTTTGCCTCGTATAACTTCGATCGTAAAACTTTCATCGCCTTATCACGATTCTTGTGCTGGCTGCGCTCATCTTGGCATTCGACTACAATGCCGGTCGGAACGTGGGTTAATCTAATCGCTGACTCTGTTTTGTTAACATGTTGTCCGCCCGCTCCACTCGCTCTAAATGTGTCGGTTTGGATGTCGGCAGGATTGATGTCAATTTCAACATCTTCAGCCTCTGGCAATACTGCAACCGTGACGGTAGAGGTGTGGATTCTTCCCTGGGATTCAGTTTCGGGGACACGCTGCACTCTATGGACTCCGCTCTCGTACTTTAGCTTCGCATATGCTCCTTCACCTTCTATACTAAAGCTAACTTCTTTAATTCCGCCAAGCTCAGTTTCATTAGCATTAATCATTTCTACCTTCCACCGCTTTGTCTCTGCATACATACTGTACATTCTTAGTAAAGATGCCGCAAAGAGCGATGCTTCCTCCCCGCCTGCTCCCCCTCTAATCTCGATAATAACGTTCCTATCATCGTCCGGATCTTTGGGCAGTAGTAGAATTTTTAGCTCTTCGCTAAGCTCCTCCATCCTTTGCTTGCCTTCCTCCAATTCGGCTTGAACCATTTCCTTAAAATCTTTATCAAGTCCGCCAGAATCAAGTAGCTCATGCGCTTCATCAAATTGATTCTTATATTTTGTATATTCTTTAAAACTATCAATTAACGGTGTTAGCGATTTATATTCCTTCATTAATTCACGATATTGATTATTGTCACTAATAACATCCGGCATTGTTAACTTCTCGCTAATTTCATCGTATCTTTCCTGCGCAAGTTTGAGTTTCTCGTACATATAAACTCTCCTAAAATTAATTTATTTCATCTTCTATGATATGCTTTATGCTTTTTACAGCTTTATTACGTGGGGTCATGAATTCCCTATCGCACCTTTGACATTTTAATTTAAAGTCCATCCCAATCCTTAGGATTTTAAAATCACTACATCCACATGGATGTTGCTTTTTCATGCGAACAATATCGCCAACTTTTACATCCATATATGACTCTCCTTTAATAAAAATTGTCTTAGAATA
>JAAZLM010000156.1 GCA_012799315.1 Clostridiales bacterium
AATCAAAAGAGGGAGTAAAAATTGAGCGGGAGTCAAAGACTCTTGCGACGGTAACATTCCAGAATTACTTCAGATTATATAATAAATTATCGGGAATGACGGGTACGGCAATGACAGAGGAGGCCGAGCTAAGGGAGATTTATAACCTTGATGTAATTGAAATCCCGACGAATAAGCCGATCCAACGTGTCGACCATCAAGATAGCATATTCAAGACACAAGAGGGCAAATATAAAGCGGCAGTAAGGCAGATTATCGAATGCCATGAGAAGGGCCAGCCGGTTCTTGTCGGTACGATATCGATTGAGGATTCCGAACTTTTATCCAAGAGACTAAAAAAGCAAGGCATTAAACATGAAGTGCTAAACGCTAAACAGCACGACCGTGAGGCGGAGATTGTCGCCCAAGCAGGTAAGAAGGGCGCAGTTACGATTGCGACAAACATGGCAGGACGTGGAACGGACATCGTGCTTGGCGGTAATGCCGAATTCATGGCAAAGAATGAAATGCGCAAAAAAGGATTCTCAGAAGAACTAATCAATGAGGCGACAGGCTTCTCCGAAACTGACGATGAAGAAATCCTAGAAGCACGCAGGACATTCACGGAGCTCGAGAAGAAATTTAAGGAGCAGACAGATGCCGAAGCGCAGGAGGTTAAGGCCGCAGGTGGTCTATTCATATTAGGAACGGAGCGCCACGAATCAAGACGTATTGACAATCAGCTAAGGGGACGTGCGGGCCGTCAAGGAGATGAGGGAGAGAGTAGATTCTTCATATCGCTTGAGGATGATTTAATGCGCTTATTCGGCGGTGATAGAATTCAAGGTTTAATGAATACACTTGGCATTGAAGAAGATATGCCGATCGAGAATAAAATGCTAACAAACACTATCGAATCTTCACAAAGAAAAGTCGAGGGTAAGAACTTCTCCATAAGGAAGAATGTACTTAACTTTGATGATGTAATGAGTGCCCAACGTGAGATTATCTATTCCCAACGTAAAAAGGTGCTTGACGGTGACGACATTAAAGATAGTATCATCAATATGATAAAAGACACGATCACGGAAACAGTCAACCTATATCTATTCGATGATGAAGTCCATGATGATTGGAATTTGCAGGGGCTGCGTGATCATTTTATGGGAATGCTAACTACCGAGGACGATTTAAAGTATGACGGTGAAGAATTATCCGAAATCACGAGGGAAGAAATTGCCGACACGCTAATTGATCGGGCGATGCAAATATACGAGGATAGGGAAAAGGAATTCGGCAGTGATACAATGCGTGAGATTGAGCGAGTTGTACTGCTCAGGACTGTCGATAGTAAGTGGATGCAACATATCGACGATATGGAAGAATTGAAACAGGGGATATATCTGCGTGCCTATGGACAGAAGAATCCCGTTGTCGAATATCGTATCGAGGGATTCGATATGTTCGATGAGATGATCCGTGCAATCCGTGAAGAAACATCACGACTTGTTCTATCCGTACAATTGAAAAAGGACGAAGCGCCAAAACGTGAACAGGTGGCAAAGCCGACATCGGCAAATCTAGGATCCGACGGTGAGAAATCCACCACCGTTACAAAGAAAAAGGTAGGGCGCAATGAACCGTGCCCATGCGGTAGCGGTAAGAAGTATAAAAAATGCTGCGGTCAGGAATAAACCAGTATCAAATAAGCTTATAAGATATAATGATTGAAGGGAGTATTAATATGGCTGTAATTGTACCGTTCAAGGGGTTAAGATACAATACCGATAAAGCAGGTGAAATCTCTACCCTTGTATGCCCACCATATGATATCATCAGTGAAGAGGAGAGGCAGAACTATCTAGAGGTGAATCCGCACAATATTATCCGTCTTGAATTGCCTAAGGGCGACGATCCATATAAGACTGCTGGCAACACATTGAACGAATGGCTAAGAGATGAGATACTAAAAAAGGACGAGAAAGAGGGCATCTATGTATATGAGATGTCGTTCCTATCGAGCGGCGAGAGAAGGAATGTTAAGGGCATAATCTGCCTAGTCGGATTAGAAGAATTGTCCAGGGGCATCATCCTCCCCCATGAAGAAACACTTAGCAAGGCTAAGACGGACAGATTTAATCTTATGTCGCACACATATTGCAACTTCAGTCAAGTATACTCACTGTATATTGACAAAGATAATTCTACATTTAGTATAATTGATAATGCATCTTCGGGCGAGCCAGATATCAAACTTACCGATGGAGAAGGTGTCGAGCATAGATTATGGTGCATATACGATGTTGATGAAATTGCAAAAATATCGGCAAAATTCGAGGATAAAAAGCTATATATCGCCGACGGTCATCATAGATATGAAACGGCGCTTGCATTCAGCAAGCATTTGCGTGAGCAGGGAATAGTATCCGGTGATAAGGGCGAGGCGCCGTCGGATTATGTCTGCATGATGCTTGTCAATATGGAGAATGACGGGCTAGTTGTATGGCCAACGCATAGAATCGTCCGTGATCTTGACAATTTCAATATTGATGATGTGCTAAATAATGAGGAGATTTTACGCAATTTCGATATTGTCGAAGTCGCTACATTGGAGCAGGCGAGGGAAATGCTAGAGGATAAATATAACAAAGAGTATAAGTCGTATGTCCTTTATACAGGCAGTAATTATTATCTACTTACCTTGCGTGATAAAAGTGTTATGAAAGCGCTCTTCCCCGATGCATCCGATGCATATTGCGAATTAGATGTAAGCATCCTACATTCGCTAATACTCGAGAGGGCATTCGGCATTGATAAGGAGAATATGGCAAATCAGATAAATCTAACATATACGAGGAGCGAGGACGAGGCAATCGCCGAAGTAAGGGAGGGCAGGGCGAATTGCTCATTCCTACTCAATCCGACTAGAGTGAGTGAGATTAGTGATGTTGCCGCCGCCGGTGAGAAAATGCCGCAGAAGTCTACATATTTCTATCCGAAACTAATCACGGGACTAGTCATGAATAAATTCCTATAATACTACTTTAATCGGAGGAAGAACTATAAATGATAAATGAATGCAAAAAAGAACTTGCCGATGGTATTATCCCATTTTGGCAGGCGCTAATCGATGATAGGGGCGGATTCTATGGTTATATGGATCCCGATCTAAATTTAGATAAAGATGCCGATAAAGGCGTTATACTCAATTCCCGTATTCTATGGTTTTTTGCGAATTGCAATCTCATTCTAGGCGATGAGGAATGTCTTGAATACGCA
Organism: Clostridiales bacterium; assembly: GCA_012799315.1. GTDB lineage: Bacteria > Bacillota > Clostridia > Oscillospirales > Ruminococcaceae > JAAZLM01. Next base: position 3,259 of record JAAZLM010000156.1, read on the forward strand.
GATCACGCATACAAATTCCTGGATAAGCATTGTGTCGATAGGGAGTATGGCGGTGTCTACTGGATGCTTGATAAAGATGGCAATGTAGCCGACGATATGAAGCATACATATAATCAGGCATTCGCTATCTATGCGCTATCTTCATACTATGATGCTAGTAAGAATGAGAATGCTATCGAATTGGCAATGGAACTATTCAGCACTATTGAAAGCAGGACACTTGATCAATATGGGTATAGGGAGGCTTTTAATAGACATTGGGAGGAAGTTGAGAATGAGGCATTGGCGGAGAATGGCATTATGCCAAAGAAGTCAATGAATACGATACTCCACCTAATCGAGGCATATACGGAATTACTGCGTGTAAGGCACGATGAAAGGGTCGGAAATAGGTTGAGGGCATTGCTCCAATCGGTTTTAGACAAGGTATATGACGAAGAGAATAGGCAGCTAAGAGTGTTTTTCGATGAACAACTATCCGTAATTGGGGATATCCATTCATACGGGCACGATATTGAGGCTGCATGGCTAATCGATCGAGCTTGCGATGTTTTAGGTGATAAGGCATTGAGCGAAAAAATGGAGAAGATGGGGCTAGAAATAGCTAAGAAAATTTACGACATTGCTATCGAGAACGGCGCACTCAATAACGAAAGAGTGGGCGAGCGCATTGATAGGGAACGTATATGGTGGGTTCAGGCGGAAGGTGTGGTCGGATTCATCAACGCATATGAGCGCAGTGGCAAGGAAGAATATCTTGATACTGCTAAGGCGCTCTGGCAATATATCAAGCGCTATGTAATCGATGATCGTGATGGCGGCGAATGGCATTCGCAAGTGAGCTTTGACGGTGCGCCGACAAAGGTGAAGCCAGTTGTCGAAGCATGGAAATGCCCGTACCACAATGGCAGAATGTGCCTTGAAGTAATATCGAGGGGAGTAGAGGCATAACCAAATTATGCACAAAAATCCTCATAGAGAATAGTTGAAGTTGCCAATTTCTTCGACTTCTTATAATAAAATCTATCAA
>JAAZLM010000157.1 GCA_012799315.1 Clostridiales bacterium
CGTCATCTTCGTCTATATCGACATCGGCATATACTTCATTTTCTTCATATGAATCCGTCACAACAAGTTTTTTACCGCATTTAGCACAGTAAACCGCTGTCGCTTTATTCTTCTCATCGCATCTTGGACATGAATAAATCTTCCTCAGTTTTTCAAGCTTTTTGGTTGTGCGTTCAAGCTGTTTATATAGATCGTCAATCTCTTGCACGACACCGAGAAGCACTGTTTGATTCTCACTATCGGATTTAATCATATCATATACAATGTTGCCGAGCTTCTCATACGTCGATTTAATATTATTATTAATCGTCGCACATTGCATCTTTAATTTCGATATTTTAACAAGGTTATCAGTCTTCTTCCCTGCCGCCTTTGATACATCTTTAGCTTTTGAAAATAAATCATCTAAAAAACTCATTATTACACCTCTCCAATCATTGATGTTTAAATGCTTAATCTTTATTATATAGTTATTTTTATGAAATTGCAAGCATATAAAATTAAAATTTACCGAACAAGTCACGTATTTCCTGCTTTCGTGCTATCACATCGTCGAATCGTCTTATATATTCATAGGGTAACTTGAAGTTGAAATTTCTTCTAATCTCCCCTGTTGAGGGTATTATAATCTTACTCACTGCCGATGCTCCAACTGCTAATATATTATGCACTTCCTCCATTATAAATACATTATATAGTCCCTCTTTACCTTGCTTTGCATAGCCAACATTTTCGAGGTTTTGCAATATATTTTTCTGACGATATAGATAATATGGCACGAATTGTGACTGCGTCAATGTCCGCATCGCATATTCGACCATTCGCTCAGTGTCAATGCCCTTATCAATGGCGGATCTATCCTCATATAACCTTGATGAGCGCTTAAGCGAAAGTGTATGCATTGTAATGCTTTCGGGCGATAATGCCAGCACCTCATCAATTGTATGCTTAAATCCCGATACAGTATCTTTGGGCAGTCCGGCTATCAGATCCATATTTATATTGTCCATTCCTACACGTCTAGCTAGATTGAAAGCATCGACAACATCACTGGATGAATGTTCCCGCCCAATATGGGAAAGCACATCGTCATTCATGGTTTGCGGATTAATAGATATTCTTGTTACACCTGCTCTTTTCATAGCTTTTAATTTTTCTCTTGTAATTGTGTCGGGGCGCCCTGCCTCAATTGTATATTCACGCAAAGTTGATAAGTCGAATCCTCGCTCTATCCTATCCATCAATCTAGCTAATTCACTATCCTCAAGTACTGTCGGTGTCCCTCCACCGAAATATATAGTTTCAAGCCTTAGCCCGTATTCTTTGGCGATCCTTGCAGTTTCGTCAATTTCCTCACATAGCTTATCTATATACGGCGGTATTAATTCCTTTGTACCCGCCTGAGAAATAAATGAGCAGTAGCTACATCTTGACGGGCAAAAAGGTATCGACACATAGAGGCTAAAACTCCTATCCTCTAACAAATCGAGCATTGAACGTTGCAGAATTTCAATTCCCCTTGCTATTTGGAGTTTCTCCTTAGTTACTAGCATTTTCTCAGTCATGAATTCATCAACTTCCATATCGGACATACCGCCCTTGCTGAATCGTCTTAATAGCGATACTGGGCGAACTCCGGTAAGGATCCCCCACTTGGGACGAATCCCGGTAATCGCTGCCATCGCATTAAAAACAAGCACGGATAGTTTGCGCTCACATTCGTTGATGTAATTCTCATCGGAATTGTCTGTAAAGGCATCTCCCTTTTCAGTTGTATCGCCGATTTTTACTTCGGTGGTAAGGGTCGTAATGCCCTCCCCCCTAGATAATTCGGTTAAAATATAGTCGCCACTCGGCACCTCACCATTATAATTGAAATTGAAACTTGTCGCAGGTATGAATAGCTTTACAACACTTTCAATCTCATATTTATAGCTATGCCCATTAAATACCAGCGTCATAATAACTTCTCTGTAAATATGGATTATGCTTTCTTTCCATATCCAATGTTGTATCCTCGCCGTGTCCGCATAAGAGTTTATAATCGCCATCAAGCTCAATTAATCGCTTCAATGTTCGCTTTTGCACCGCCTGATCCCCACTGTAATTATCCGTGCGGCCGACCGATCCCGCAAAAACTGTATCGCCGGCGAATATCACATCATCTATAATGTAGCATACGCTGCCTTCAGAATGTCCGGGTGTGTGCATTACCTTGAATTCCATATCACCAACTTCAATAATATCACCATCGGCAATTGTTCTATATTCCTTTATTTCCTCAAAAGTCGAAAATGGGAATGCACTGGCTAAATTTTTATCCCTATCGTTCAACGACTCCTCCTCAGCCTCATGAATATATACGAGCGCTCCCGTCTGCTCCTGCAGCTTTGCGCATCCGCCCGTATGGTCAAAGTGTGAATGCGTTAGAAGAATTTTCTTTAACTTCAGCCCGTTATCCTCAATATAGCTTGAAATTTTGGGCGAATACACACCGCAATCAAAGATTACTGCATTTTTATTTTCATCACTCACAATATAGCTATTCGTACTAAGAATACCTAAAGCAAATTTCTCAATCTTCATAATTGTCCCTCTCTTTTAATCTAACTAACTTTGCCCCGTTCGTTCAACAGATATAACACCCGGAGTTTTCTCTAACTTTAATATGATGTTTTTTAGTTGGTCGACACCAGCAATGCCGAGTGTTACAACAATATTGGCATTACCATTCTTTAGCCCTCTTGCATTTATTTCATGAATTGGCACTTTAGTATTGGCAAGTGTCGCCGTAACATCGGCAATTAGCCCATATCTATCATATGACACAATATCGAGTGTAGCACGATAGGTGCGGTGCGGACTATGTGCCCAGCTAACATTAATCCATCTTCCTGCCTCCTGCTCATTCTTCTTACCAGCAATAACATTGACGCAGTCAGTCTTATGAACGGATACACCGTGCCCCCTTGTGATAAATCCGATAATCTCATCGCCGGGTAGTGGATTGCAACATCTCGCAAACTTGATTAGGCAATTGTCGATACCCTCAACGATAACGCCGCTTAGCGCCTTGCGATTCGTCATTGCAATTTGTTCAATCGGGGTGAGAAGATTATCATCATGTTTCGTCATTCTGATATATTCTTCTTTTAATCGTGGCATAATCTTCGATAGAATGATGCCACCGTATCCAATCGATGCATAGAGATCGTCGAGCGTTTCACAATTCTGCCTTTTAGCAAGTTTAAGGAGATAATCTTCCCTAGTTTGATCATCGAGGTATATGAAATTCCTCTTTAGTTCACGTTCAAGGTCGATTTTCCCTTGCAGGATATTCTCATCACGTCGCTCACGTTTGAACCATGAGCGAATCTTCGATCTAGCTTCGCTAGTTTTTGCAATATCTAGCCACGCCCGGTTCGGGCCATGTCCTTCGGACTTTGAAGTTAGGATTTCTACAATTTCGCCCGTCTTTAATTCATAATCGAGTGGCACAATCCGTCCGTCGACTTTCGCACCGTTCATTCTGTGCCCTACTTGAGTGTGTATTGCATATGCAAAGTCAATTATCGTCGACCCGATCGGCAGGCTGATCATATCGCCCTTCGGTGTAATTGCAAAAACTTCCTCCGGCGCTAGATCGCTCTTGATAGAATGCACAAGATCGGTCGCATCGTCGGATTCCTGCTGTGCTTCAATTAACCGCCTTAGCCAAGCAAGCCTTTCATCGAGCTTGTCCTTACTGCTAATTCCCGCCTTATACTTCCAATGCGCTGCAATTCCGTATTCGGCAGTATTATGCATATCGGTTGTCCTAATCTGCACTTCAAAAGGTATCCCCTCCCTGCCGATTACCGTCGTGTGTAGGGATTGGTACATATTCGGCTTAGGGGTAGAAATATAGTCCTTGAATCGATTAGGTATAGGGCGGAACATATCGTGAATTGTACCGAGAACATTATAACATTCAATTACTGTCGTAACAATGATTCTAACAGCATATATATCATATATTTCTTCAAATGAACGACCGTCAACATATACCTTTTTATATATACCATATAGGCTCTTAACCCTGCCATCAATTTTCGGCGGTGGCTTAATGTCTACGAGCCTTTTGCCAATACGCTCCCTTATCGTATCAATGAATGCTTCCCTATCGTATTTGCGAATTTCCAGCATATTTTCAATTTCGGCACAGGCATACGGATCAAGGTAGTGGAATGCTATGTCCTCTAGTTCCTCCTTGACTGCACGAATTCCAAGCCTATGTGCAATAGGTGCGTATATATCCATTGTTTCAAGTGCGGTGATGCGACGTTTATGCTCCGGTCGGTGGTGTAGAGTGCGCATATTATGCAGTCTGTCGGCTAGTTTGATGATAATTACACGAATATCCTCACTCATTGCAAGGAGGATTTTACGCACATTCTCGGCTTGCTGTTCTTCTTCGGTTATAATGGGAATTTTACCAAGCTTCGTAACACCGTCGACAAGATACGCAATATCTTCGCCGAATTTCTTAATAAGTGTATCAAGTGTTGTGTCAGTGTCTTCAACAACATCATGTAGAATCGCTGCACAGATCGTATCAGTATCCATACCAAGCTCAAGCAGTATGAATGCTACTGCAAGCGGATGTGAAATATACGGCTCTCCCGATGCTCTTAGCTGATCCTTGTGCGCATCGAACGCAACTTCATAAGCCAATATGATTTTACTTAAATCATATTGCTTATCACAATCTAGAACCTTTTGAATTAACATATCAATTGAGTATGTCATTGCACTCACCCCGTTTCAATTTAAAATGATGATAGAATCTTTGATGAATCAAGATCTACTTTTTTATTTGTATCAAGAAGTGATATTACCGATGTGATTACATCGAATTGCGCAAGCTCAAGCTCGCACAGAATATCAATTATTATCCGCAACTTACAATAGCTGATTTTAGTATTAAATATCGCAAAATATAATATGTGCAGCTTGCAATCGCCTTTTCTAAGTATTTTATATATCGCTGCAATTTCGCCCCTAGTCGGTACAATCCTAGACTTTAGGCGCTGATTATACCCTTCCCCCAATTTGATTTTCTCATATGCAGATTTTGCAGCGAAATATCTATCCTGTGAGAAATTGCTAGGTCTTATATCTTTAATTCTAAGCGTTGGCGATATTCGCCCGTTATATTCGTTTATATCCAGTGTAACAAGCATATCGATCTTTGTCCCTGCTCCATATGCAAGCTCATGATATGGAATGGAAAAGCTAATTGCATCTAGGATTCGCCCTTGATACTGGATATTTACCCGTGCATATCGCCCCTCTTTTAGTGGGCGAATCGATTTAACCTCGGCGCCCATTATGGCAAATGTCGGCGATGGGTTGCTCTCTCCGAATGGCTCAAGCAAATCAAGTGATCTTATATTATCTACTGTTATATCGCTGCCACTAAGCACCATATCGGCGGTAACTTCTCCACTGGGCATATCGGGGAAATTCTCCCTTGCATAGTCGGCAATTGCTCGCTTGAAATCATCGATTTTATCCGTGGTGATTGTCAGCCCTGCCGCCTTAACATGTCCGCCAAAGTATAGGATATGTTCACTGCAATGGGATAGCGCCTTATAAAGGGAGAATCCGTCAACACTTCGTGCCGATCC
>JAAZLM010000013.1 GCA_012799315.1 Clostridiales bacterium
CGAATACGACATGGTAACACAGCAAAGCATTATCTATATCGAACATGATAATATCGTTATGGGGATATTCAAGGATATTACAAAAGATGAGGAATCTAAGGAGAGCTTATATAAATTAAGAGTGGACACAATTGGAATGGCTCAAAAGGTAATAAATAAGCAGATGGTCGTCGCTCAGGAGATTGCCAGCCTGCTAGGTGAAACAACCGCCGAAACAAAGGTAACATTAACAAAACTTAAAGATATGATTGTATATAACGGAGAAGATATATGAATATTCACATCGATGCAGCGTATAAAAGTTTAAACAAATATGGAGAACAGCTATGCGGTGATAAGGTCGATATAGTCAGAACGGCGAACTCAACTATAATAGTTCTTGCCGATGGGCTTGGCAGTGGAGTAAAGGCGAATATCCTATCAACACTGACTAGCCGCATTATATCTACAATGCTAGTAGAGGGGGCAACTGTCGAACAGGCTGTCGAAACAATTGTCAGCACACTGCCCGTTTGCAATGTGCGGAAGATGGCGTACTCAACCTTTAGCATATTACATATTTCTAATGATGGACAAGGTTATTTAGTCGAATTCGATAATCCATTCTGCATATTCATTCGTGATGGTGAGATTTTAAAGCTCCCGTATGAATATAAGGAATATGCAGGCAAAGGCGTGTACGAAACGAAATTTACCGTGATGCCGGGCGACGTTCTAGCAATGATAAGTGACGGAGTTGTATATGCCGGTGTCGGTGCAACGCTCAACTTCGGCTGGACATGGGAGAGCGTCGCCGCATGGCTTGCTAATTCTGCGTCGGAAGGATTATCCGCTCCTAGATTGGCATTGTCGCTTTCACAAGCTGTCAACGAATTATATATGGACAAGCCCGGCGATGATGCGACGGTAACGATCGCAAGAATCGCTACAAAAACAGCGGTCAATATCCTTACCGGCCCGCCCAAAGATAGGGATAAGGATCATGAGATGGTGCGTGACTTCATGCGCTCACCGGGGAGCAAGGCAATTTGCGGTGGAACATCTGCAAATATCGTTTCACGTGAGCTCCACCGTGAAATAAAAACATCACTGAAATATACCGATCCGACACTCCCGCCGACGGCGAGCATACATGGAATTGACCTAGTTACAGAGGGAGTATTGACCTTGAGCAGGACAGTAGAAATATTAGAGAAATATCAGGACACTGATTCAGATTTATATTATTTTCGTAATCTTGATAAGGATAATGGTGCGTCCAAACTTGCGAAATTACTGCTTGAAGATTGCACACATTTGAGGTTATTTATCGGGACAGCGATAAACCCAGCACATCAGAATCCGAATTTACCGTCGGATTTAAGCATAAAACAAAAACTAATTGATCAGCTAATAGAACAAGTAGAAAAGATGGGAAAAAAGGTTGAAAGGACATATTATTAAATATGGGAACAAACGTGCATTTTGGAAATGATGTAAGACAACTAAAATATGAAGTGTTAAAAGGTGTAGCAAAATTAGCATATAACAATATGCTAGAAGAGGGTAAGGACGATTTACCATACCAGATTATACCAGGCAAAGAGGCTAAATTCCGCTGCTGCGTGTATAAGGAAAGGGAGATTCTCCGCCAAAGAATAAGAGCGGCAACGGGTAAGATGGCGCAGGACGGTGTTGTGATAGTGCTTGAAGATGCCTGTGAAGGGTGCCCAATCACTCGCTATACGGTAACTGAAAACTGCCAAAGATGTGTTGCGAAGAAGTGCGTTACCGAATGTCCATTCGGTGCAATTTCAATAACGGGAAAAGGCGCATATATTGATCCCGACAAATGCAGAGAATGTGGCCGCTGCGTTAAGGCGTGCCCCTATAATGCTATATCGGATACGCTCCGACCGTGCCTGCGCTCGTGTCCGGTGGATGCGATTAGCATTGATGATAATAAGCATGCTGAAATAAAACAAGATAGATGTATTAGCTGTGGAGCATGCACAAATGACTGCCCATTTGGCGCTATTACTGATACATCAAGCATTGTCGATGTTATAGAACATATAAAAGGCAAAAGACCGGTCTATGCAATTTTCGCACCCGCAATTGAGGGGCAATTTGGCGATACTAATATAGCGGGGATAGTTGAGGGTCTAAAGGGACTAGGCTTTACCGATGCTGTTGAAGTCGCCCTCGGTGCCGATGCCGTCGCGAAACATGAAGCACAGGAGCTTAAGGATGCGATCGAACACGATGGAAAGTTAACAACATCATGTTGCCCGGCATTCTATAATATGGTAGAAAAACACTTCCCACGGGCGATTAATAATGTTTCGCATACAGCATCACCGATGACGGTGACGGCAAGATATATTAGACACGAGGAGCCAAGTGCAATAGTTGTGTTCATTGGCCCATGCATAGCAAAAAAGCAAGAAGCAAGATCAGCGCCCGATAGTGCCGATTATGTAATTAGCTTTGAAGAATTAGCGGCGATGCTTGATGCAAGGGACATCGAACTTCGCAGCATTGATCCACATGATATGGAGGATTGCAACGATGCAAGCAAATTCGGAAAAGGATTCGCCCTCAGCGGTGGTGTGACTGGCGCAGTGCTAAGAGTCTTTGAAGAAGATAATTATGATAAACTATTCTCACACCTAAAATGCAACGGAGCAAGAGAATGTAAAAAGGCATTGCAAATGCTTGGAGCGGGCCGACTTAACGAAACTTTTGTTGAGGGTATGGCGTGTGAAAATGGCTGCATAGCCGGACCAGTTGGCATTTTGCCATTAAGACAGGCGATGAATAACCGTAAGAAATTAATGGAGCAAGCTGATGATCGCACAATTAATGAAAACCTCCAAAAACATGACTTTTCCGAAATCAACCTTCTAAGAAAATAGAATAATGACTTCGAGCGGAAGAAAAATTAATAAAAATGTGAAAATGTATTGACTTTGTCACGGATTTAACTTATAATTAATTTGATACTTAAAAATGTTACTTAGCACTATGTGTTTAAAACATGATGCGACCGTGGCGTTACGGTGGCAAATCAGGAGGAAGATTAATGAAAGTTAAAAGAATCAGCATAAAAATTCTGCTTATTGCGATAATCGGGATGTTGGCTATCGGGTTAGTGAGCAATGCTGGCATGTATATTGGCAATAAGAAAATTATTGATGATATATTAAAGGAAGAAACTGAAATTGCAGTAGAGGCACTGGAAAGTTATATAGAGGGTCGCAAGCTTGATGCATTAGAATTATCTAAAGCACTGGCATATAATGTTGATCTTATGGCGATATTTGAGCAAAAGGATAGGGATCTCATTATAGAAACAGCGAAGCAAGCAGTCGAAAGATCGGGAATTAAAGCTGAGAATGTTATTCTACTTGAGGCGGACGGTACTGTATTCGCTAGATTGAATAGTGACAAATTCGGTGATTCATTGACCGACTTGAAAAATATAGCCGGTGCGATGAGTGGAAAAGCAGATACATATTTTGAAACTAGCTCGGACTCTAAGCTGGCTATCCGTGCATCAACTCCCCTGAAGAATCATGATGGCAATACTGTTGGACTAATATCAGTAGGATATAGGCTAGATGTTCCATCAGTTGTCGATGATCTAAAAGATGCACTCCAGAGTGATTTTACTATATTCTTAAACGATGAGCGAATCAATACAACGATCACCGATAACGCACAAAGAATTGTCGGCACAAAGCTAGATTCAAATATTGCGAATCGTGTTCTGGGCAAGAAGGAATTATATTATTCCGTAACCGATATTTATAATATAAAATATTATACGGGATATGCGCCACTAGTCGATAGCGATGATGAGGCAATTGGCATGATTTTTGCCGGCAAGCCGATAGAACATATTAGAAACAATCAATTCTTAATCAGCTCAATATTGACGGCCTTAATACTTGCGATGATTCTAGTAGTCATAGTCCTATATGTACGAGTGATTAGCAAAAACATCGTAAAGCCGATTAAGCAGATGGCGCAAGTAGCATCCGAACTTTCAAAAGGAAACCTAAACACAGATAAAATCACACATAAATCGAATGATGAAATTGGGTTACTGGCTACATCGCTACAATCAACTATTGATACATTGCGACTCTATGTGGGCGATATTTCTGATAACCTAACTTTAATGGCACAGGGAGACATTACTAAAGAGATAACACATGAATATATTGGCGACTTCATACCGATTAAAGAGGCGCTAATAGATATATCACTATCGTTGAACCGAACATTGGGAGCGATAATCAACTCATCGGAACAGGTGCATGCTGGGGCGGCACAAGTGTCGAGCGGGGCTCAGGCTCTTGCTGAAGGAACGACTGAGCAGGCGAGTGCAATACAGGAGCTTGCTGCTACAATGTCCGAAATATCGGATAAGGTAAATGATAATGCCGACAATGTTAGGGCGGCAACGGGCTATGTTGAGCAGGCAACTCTAGGGGTTGAGCAAAGTAACAGGCGCATGGATGAATTACTAAAAGCGATGGAAGACATCAACACTTCTTCCAGTGAAATTTCAAAAATTATAAATGTCATTGATGATATAGCATTCCAAACAAATATTCTTGCTTTAAATGCTGCGGTGGAAGCTGCTAGAGCGGGTGAAGCGGGCAGAGGATTCGCCGTTGTCGCCGAAGAAGTGCGGAACTTGGCAAGCAGATCGGCGGATGCGGCACGGCAAACAACGGACTTAATAAAAAGATCGGTTGACGCAGTTGCGGTAGGCACAGATATTGCTGAAAACACCGCCAAAGTTCTTGGAAATGTATCCACACATACGATTAATGTAAAAACATCCATGGTTGAAATTGATGAAGCATCTGAAGAGCAGGCGACTGCCATTTCACAGGTTGAACAAGGAATCGACCAGATATCGGCAGTAGTGCAAAACAACTCTGCCACTGCTGAAGAAGGTGCCGCCGCCAGCGAGCAGCTTTCTGGACAGTCTTCAATTCTCCGTACCGAAGTAGGAAAATTTAAAATAACGAACACGTCAATTAAACACGGGGCTTATAATGCTGAAGATGAGCATGATGAGGATCAAATCAACCTTCATGAAACGGCTGAAGCAGAAGTTAATTTTGATTACAGTGAAGAAAACATTGAAAATTTAGATAGTAAAGAAGATAAAATCGAAGAAAACTAATGGTTAAAAGAGTCGCCATATTGGAGAAATCCAGTGTGGCGATTCCCCCTATATATAAGGTATAAAAAAGCTGTAGTTTCGCATTTCGAATTGGAAGAAATTTATTTTTTGAA
>JAAZLM010000158.1 GCA_012799315.1 Clostridiales bacterium
GTATAATTACATATAAAAAGTTAAAACTAAAGTCTATTGGCTTTTGTGTGGAAGGGGAACACGATGAACAAGAAAATATCGCTAGGTGCTACAATTAGCCTAGTTGCAATTGCAGCAGCGATAACATTGATAATAACAATGTCATTTACACTAGAGTCGTTCAATGGGAAGATTTCAGGCATTAAGGAGTTAGAGGAAAACTATAAAAAATTAGCCGAGATCGACTCACGAGTACGCACTAATTATAATGGCACAATAGATGAAGATGCAATACAGGACGCAATTGCACAGGGATATATGGCAGGATTAAATGATAAATATGCTAGGTATTATTCCGCTGAGGAATATACTGCTGAACGTCTTGCCGGTGAGGGTAAGCTTGTAGGAGTCGGCATTACCGTCAGCAAAGAGGAAAGTGGCTATATCCATATAACATCGATTAATGAAAAGTCGCCAGCGCTTGAGGCGGGCTTAAAAGTCGATGATATAATCGTCAAAGTCGATGGTGAAGATGTCCTCAAATTGGAATACGATGGCGCAGTAGCCGCTATTCGTGGTGAAGAGGGCGAAAAGGTAGGCATCACAGTGCGTCGTGGCGGTGAGGATATTGACTTTGAATTAACGAGGAAGCGCATCGACATTGTATCGGTAACGCATAGAGTTATAGATAGCATTGGATATATTCGCATTAGTGAATTTAATAGCACTACTTTAGAGCAATTTAATCAAGCGCTCAAATCCGTTATGGACGATGATGTAAGTAGCATTATCTTCGATGTGAGGAATAATGGCGGCGGATCGGTCAATTCAGTTGTCGGTGTACTTGATCGCATTCTGCCAGAGGGTGATATTGCATATGCAGTATATAAATCAGGCAAGGAAGAAGTCCTAGGTACATCCGACGCTGATCATATAAAATTGCCGATGGTGGTAATTGTTAATGAGAATACTGCCAGTGCGGCGGAGCTTTTTGCGGCTGCAATTAGGGATTATGATAAGGGCAAGTTAATCGGCGTTACGACATATGGCAAGGGTGTAATGCAAAACACATATACTTTACAAGATGGCAGTGCTATCACGATGACGACAGCATTCTACTATCCGCCAAGTAAAAATAACTATGACGGTGAGGGATTGAAGCCGGACTACGAGCAGGATTTAAATCCTGAGCTTGTGCCAAAGATCGGCATATTGAGCGATGAGGAAGATACGCAACTGAAGAAAGCAATTGAAGTAATATCAGCATCTAAGAGCTAATATATAGAAAAATCATCATATAAACTTGAATTCAAATCAATGGGTATTGACACATTGATTTGAATTTTATATAATGTATACTGAGCGTTTGAAAAGAATTGGCAAAACAGTGTTGACAGTAGAAAATAAATCATACAATGTTATGAGCCGTGCATTATGGTGCGGTGTTATTTTTTACAGCAAATACACGGTTAATATATCAAATAAAATAGAAATATATAGAAAAAGAGGGGGAGCTTTAATATGGCTACTAAACCAACGATACTTACGCATGAAGGGCTATTGATGCTTGAGCAGGAGCTAGAAACCTTAAAGACAGTCAAACGACGTGAAATTGCGGAGAAAATAAAAGCAGCACTATCATTTGGTGATCTATCTGAAAATAGTGAATACGATGAGGCGAAGAATGAACAGGGTCTAATTGAAGCAAGAATAGCAGAGATCGAGCGCACCCTTAAGAATGTCAAAATTGTTGATGAAGATGAGTTATCGACTGAAACAATCAACATCGGGAATAGGGTAAAGATTAAAGATGTCGAAATGAACGAAGTTCTTGAAATGCGCATCGTCGGATCTAAAGAAGTTGATCCCGAGCAAAATAAAATTTCGGACGAATCACCGATTGGACGTGCGTTAATAGGTGGTAAAGTCGGCGACATCGTTCAAGTTGCCGCCCCGATGGGAAGTATTGATTTTGAAATAATTGAAATTGCAAAATAGCAGTTTTTTCTAGCGAAAGGAAGTAAATAAGATGAGTGAAAACGGTAATATTACAGAAGAAATCCTAACCCCGGAACAGCAGGAGGAAATTACCGAACAAAAACGCATTAGACTGGGCAAATTATTCGAATTAAAGGAACAGGGCAATGATCCGTATTCAGTCACGACCTATGATGTTGATGCCTATGCACAGCAAATCAAAGATGAATTCGATACACTTGAGGGTAAAGATGTCAGCATTGCAGGTAGGATAATGAGCAGACGTGATATGGGCAAGGCGAATTTCATAGATGTTCGTGACCATACGGACAGAATCCAGGTCTATGTTAAGGTAAATGACATTGGAGAGGACAATTTTGCTGAATTCAAGAAATGGGATCTAGGCGATATAGTCGGCGTTAAAGGTACGGTATTCCGCACAAGACGGGGGGAAATTTCCGTCCATGCGAGGGAAGTATCCCTATTATCGAAGTCACTCTTACCACTTCCGGAAAAATGGCATGGGCTTAAGGATACGGAAATTCGCTACCGTCAGAGGTATCTTGATTTAATAGTCAATCCCGATGTGAAAACAACATTCATAAAAAGAAGCAAGATACTGCGTGAGATTAGGAACTATCTTGACAATGAGGATTTCCTAGAAGTAGAAACACCAGTACTTCATACGATGGCTGGGGGCGCAGCGGCGAGGCCTTTTGTCACTCATCACAATGCGCTTGACATGGACTTATACTTGCGAATAGCTCTAGAATTGCACCTAAAGCGCCTAATCGTGGGCGGATTCGATAGAGTCTATGAAATAGGCAGAGTATTTAGGAATGAGGGTATTTCAACACGGCACAATCCCGAATTCACACTACTTGAATTATATCAAGCATATACGGACTTCAATGGCATGATGGACTTAACCGAGAATTTAATTAGGTATGTTGCAAAGGCTGTTAATGGCACATCGATAGTCGAGTATGAGGGCATCACAATGGACTTAGATAAACCATTCGAGAGAATTTCTATGCTTGATGCAGTCAAGAAATATAAGGGCATTGACTTCAATGAAATTAATTCAACTGAGGAAGCGCACAAAATTGCTAAAGAACATAATGTAAAATGCGAGAAACATCATCTAAAGGGGGATATACTCAATCTTTTCTTTGAGGAATTCGCGGAGGATAAGATAGTTGAACCTACATTCGTAACTAGCCATCCGGTTGAAATTTCGCCACTTGCTAAAAAAATGCCGAGCGATCCCGCATATACGGAAAGATTCGAGCTATTTATTCTAGGTAGGGAATATGCAAATGCGTTTTCTGAATTGAATGATCCAATCGACCAAAGGGAGAGATTCGAACATCAAGCGAGCCTAAAGGCACTGGGCGATCTTGAAGCTAACGATGTTGATGAGGACTTCATCAATGCGTTAGAATACGGTATGCCACCGACGGGCGGATTAGGAATTGGGCTTGATCGTCTTGTAATGTTCCTTACGGGCAGCTCATCAATTCGTGATGTGCTATTCTTCCCGACAATGAAGCCGATAGCTGACAAGTAAATTAAATGCGCACAAGAACCTTAATAGGGCATTAAAGCCCTATTAAGGTCTTTTTCACTAAGGGATACGCACTAATTTAGCGAAAGAAGAAATATCGACGGGTTCTAGACCCTTTAAATATGGTATTAATCAGGAGAATTATGGTAGTAATCCCAGTAAAAATTCTTGACAAGCGATATCAGTTAGAATATACTAGAAGTAGATGATGGGAAATCAGCAAAAAGGGAGGGAGGAACTTACGACATTAGTCATAGTTCAATTAAGATGCTTAATAAAGTTACAATAAAATGGAATGCAATATTTGCAGCTGCGATTATTGCTACCACATATATATTGACAGGATGCAATGCATCGGGGGAATCGTCAACCGATAATACAGCAAGAAATTTATTCCCCGATAATGCGCCAATCTCAACGTCGACGGGTACGAACACTGCAATTACCACTAAGGCAACAACTACTACCACGGCGAAAGTTACCATGACTACTAAAAGGACAACCGAATCAATGTCCACTACTACAAAAAAGATATCTCAGACGTCACCATCGACCACAACTACTACAACCACCTCAACTACATATAAAACAGAAGAGGATCAAATAATTGAACAAGTTGTGAAACTTGTAAATAAAGCACGCAAAAAGGAAGGGCTAAAGGCACTTAAAACTAGCAAGA
>JAAZLM010000159.1 GCA_012799315.1 Clostridiales bacterium
CCCTTGAATTCAATCAATATAGCTATGATAGGATAGAGGAATATTTCTTACGGAGGAATCTTAGCTGCACAAAAAGCAATAGGAAGCAAGCATATTTCCCCAAAGGATCTATAATTATTCCTAATGAATCTGGCACCGCTCCCGGCTGTCTAGTCATTGCTAATAATAAATTAACCGTCATTCTCCCCGGCCCGCCCAGCGAATTGATCCCGATGTTCAAGAGAAGTGTATATCCATATCTTAAGCGTCATATTGGCAGCACAATTGTATCAAAGAATTTCCGTCTATTCGGCGTTGGCGAATCACGTGCTGAGGAGATTATCGGCAATTTAGTCAAGCTTGAGAATCCGACTATCGCATTCTATGCCGGTAAGGGCGAGGTGCGAATTCGCATTACGGCAAAGGCTGCCAATCGGCACGAGGCGGAGGATATGCTCATCCCCGTAGAAAATGAGATTTATGCAAGACTTGAGCAATATGTCTATGGCTATGATGACGATAGCTTGGAAATTGTCCTTGTCGGGCTTCTTAGCGAAAATGAAATGAAAGTCGCCGTTGCGGAAAGTTGCACCGGTGGATTAATATCGCAGAAAATTACATCTGTTGCCGGTGCGTCAAAGGTGCTTGAATCGTCATTCGTCACATATTCAAATGATGCAAAAACGAAACTCCTCGGTGTTCCGAAAAAGGTATTGAAATCTGAAGGGGCAGTGAGTGATCGTGTTGCTCGGCTAATGGCGGAAGGTGTGCGCAAAGAGGCAAAGGCAGATATTGGCATTAGCGCAACAGGAATTGCAGGGCCCGACGGTGGAACGGATGAGAAGCCTGTCGGCACCGTATATATAGCCGTTTCACTCAAAGATAAAACTATCGCACGGCGGCTAAATCTTGGCAGGGGTGGGCCGGGCGAACGTGAATATATCCGTGAACTGACTGCAATGAATGCTCTTGATCTTGCTAGGAGGGCAATATTGAATGAAAGTGAGGGATTGCCTTTTATGGTGGAAAGAAATAATAATGAAGGTAATGCGGACCTCGATCCAGATAGAAATATCACTCATAGTGAACAAGATAACGATGCTATCTCCCCCACTCAATCAAATGGTGGCAAGATTAAGAATTTCTTTAGCAATTTCGGCAAAAAGATTCTCCCGTGGAGGGGTGACGGATTCGGTGAAATTCTCCGTAAGACGATTTTCCTAGCATCAATTATCATATTTGCCGTTTCTGCTTTTAAGATTGTATCAAATATCTTAGCAGTAAGGCATATGGAAAACATGATTGATAGCATGAGGCAAACATATCAAACACCACCAACGCAAAGTCAATTAGATAATTTACCCGATGGCGCATTACCACAATTTGCATCCCTAATTGCAAAAAACGATGAAGTCATTGGTTGGGTAACTGTGCCTAATACAAATATTAGTTGCGCAGTAACCCAAACGACAGATAACGATAAGTATTTATATGATTACGATTGGCAGGGGCAACCCTCAGAATATGGATCGGTTTTTGCTGATTATAGGGGCAAAATTACAAAAGATCGTGTGCCCGAGAACATTATCCTATATGGGCATAACTTCTCAGCAACTAGCAAAAACTTCTTCACCGAGCTAATAAATTATCAGAACTTTTCTTTTTATAAAGAAAGACCAGTCATACATTTCGATACGATATATGAAGAAATGAATTGGAAGATTATCAGTATATTCCTAACAAATACACTACCGCAACATGGTGAAGTTTTTGACTACCATAATACAATTTATATAAATAACGAAGAGGACTTCAATGACTATACTAGCAAAATCCTTGAGCGCTCCCTAGTTGTCACGGGTGTTGATGTTGAATACGGTGACCAACTGCTCACACTTTCTACCTGCCAACCTAGATGGTTCCTTGAAGGTAGATTCGTCGTCGTCGCTAGAAAAGTGCGCGAAGGTGAAAGCATTGATGTAGATGTTGATAGTGCATACTGGAATCCGAATCCTGTAATGCCCGATGTCTGGTACGAAAACAATTACGGTGCTATCCCACAGCAGTAGAAATCAAATGTCGGCTAAACATTCTATGAGGTGAAGATTTTGCAACAACAATTTAGCATTCTCAAGCTAACTTTCGCTCTAGTGTTAATATGTTTTTACATATTCTGCTTCGGTATTCTTGGTACTGCGGGCGATGGTAGTGGCGATAGCTATGCGTCAGTGGAAGAAAGCTTTACGACAAATACTACAAGCACTACTACAACGACAACACCACAATCCACCACCACTATTACAACTTCGAAAACGGAGCAAAGCAGTACATCAACAACACCAAAGGCGGAAGTGACTGTATATTCACCTCCTAAAACAACAACTACGACAAAGGTGACTAATACAACAACTTCTACTACCTCTACAACTTCTACAACACAGCCGCCTAAAACTACAACTACTAACCCACCTATCGACGCAGAATATTCTCTATACGAATACGTTCTTATGAATGTTCAGGCTGAGATGGGGGCATCTTTCCATCAAGAGGCACTAAAGGCGCAGGCGATTGCCGCATATTCATACATCAAATGTCAAGAGGGTCGACCAGGCTATCCGAATGTTCCGCTTGCAAATATCAATTCCGTATCGGCAGAGGTTAAAAAAGCGGTCGATGCAGTATTCGGAAAAGGCATTTACTACAATGGCAAAATTGCCGAAACAGTATACCATGCCTCCAGCGGAGGAAAAACAGCATCGTCAAAAGATATATGGGGCGGGCATCTTGCCTATCTTGTAAGTGTTGATTGCCCAGTGGACGAGAAATATGATAAGCTATATTACGGTAAAACAACTACATATAAAAGTGCAGAACTTAAAAAAATTATAGAAAGCAAATCCGCCGCACAAAAAAAGCCGATTAAATTAAGTGGTGATCCGAGCAAGTGGATTGATACCGTGGAAGGTGATGGTGGCTATGTCAAGACTGTCAGATTCGCCAATAATGAGAATACATATACGGGTAATCAATTCCGGCTTAATATAATGGGTGCCGGCACCTTAAAAAGTGGGAAATTCGTCTATAAATACGATGCAAAAACCGATGAATGCATATTCACTACATATGGGTACGGGCATGGTGTCGGCCTTAGCCAACATGGAGCGAATTTCTATGCAAAGCATTATGGATGGAATTATAGCAAAATTCTAAACCATTATTATACGGGAATCACAATAAAATAAGACACTTGCGATAACTATACCAATATGATATAATTTAAGTTGAGTAACATTACTCAACTTAAATTAACGAATGGAAGGTGGAAATTATGAAGGAAAATATCAAATTCTTAAGATGTGCAATTTGCGGGAATATGGCTACATATATCAAGGATTCCGGCGTGCCGATTGTTTGCTGCGGTGAACCTATGACGGTTCTTACAGCCAATACCGAAGATGCTTCAGTTGAAAAGCACGTTCCCTATTGTGTAGTCAAAGATGGTAAACTAGAGGTGCAAGTCGGGGAAGATGTTCACCCTATGCTTGACGAACACTGGATTGAGTGGATTGCTGTTGTAAGTGATGACGGTATTGAAATCAAAAATCTCAAACCGGGAATGGAGCCTAAGGCTACCTTCTGCAATTATGAAAATGTAGATGTATACGAATACTGCAATTTACATGGACTATGGAAGAAATCACTATAACGATGGAATTGCCCTTGTGCAGTGAGCACAGGGGCAATTCTTTTTGATAATATTATTAATTTGAGAGGGGAATTTTATGGACAAGGTGCTTTTTTGGGATTTTCACGGTACATTGACATATCCCGATAGTTTATGGAGTGTCAATGTGCATAAAGTACTAATGCAGGAATATCCAAACTGCAATATTTCACTTGACGAGCTCCGCAGTGCAACGAATGACGATATTTTCCCGTGGGAGCGGCCGCATCTAGATTATCTACATATCAGGGAGCCAAAGCTATGGTGGGAATATGTTGGTCGGATATTCAATCAAACATACTTAAATCTCAACATACCACCGCATGAGGCAAGTCGCCTTACAACATTGGTGAGGAGCGCCATCTTAATGGCCGACAACTTCCGCCTATATGAAGATAGTATAGATGTACTCGATGCGCTATCTAAAAGGGGTTGGCGCCATATCATGGTGTCCAATAACTTCCCCGAATTGGAACAGATTAGTGCGGATATTGGCATTGCAAAATTCTTCGATCAATTCATCGTATCGGCGCTAGTCGGATACGAAAAACCACGTAAGGAAATATTCGATTTTGCTCTGCAAATTGCAAACTACCCCGATCAGGTCTATATGATCGGTGATAATCCTGTTTCCGATATAATTGGTGCGAAAAATGCAGGAATTAAATCAATCCATATCGGTGGCAACTCTCCGGATGCAACATTCAGCTGTGCGGCTTTATCCGATATTCTCAAGTTACCGCTATAATAGCCATTGTAAGTAAAAAGGTTAGTGAGAATTCTCACTAACCTTTCTTTACGCTATACTTCCACACCGTATCGCTCACGGTATGCTATCATTTTATCTAGATACTCTTGTCCTTCGATTTCGCCCGATTTTATCGCTTCGATAATATCAAGCACCGTCACAATCGGGAATGTCTTGATTCCAAACTGCTCATATACCTCTTGCAATGCGCTCTTGTCGCTCTGCCCTTTTTCCATTCTATCGACGGAAATAATCAGTGCTGATATGTCAACATTCGCAGCATTGTTGAGGATCGGAACTACTTCACGAATTGCCGTTCCTGCGGTGATGACATCTTCAATTATAATAACTTTCTCTCCATCGCTAAATTTATGCCCAACAATACTTCCGCCCTCGCCGTGGTCCTTCTCCTCTTTGCGGTTAAAGCAGTAATTCACATTGATTCCATGAATGTTGTTAAGGGCAATTGCGGCAGCAACCGCAAGGGGGATCCCCTTATATGCCGGTCCGAATAGCACATCACCATCGATGCCATTTTCTTTTATGCAAGCAGCATAGAATTCGCCCAATTTGGCGATTTGTGCACCTGTTTTATAGTTCCCCGTGTTTACAAAATACGGGGTTTTTCTGCCACTTTTAGCTGTGAAATCGCCAAAAGTCAATACATTGGAGTCGCACATAAATTTAATAAATTCGGTTTTATAGTTCATTTGCAAATACAACCTTCCTTATAATAAAAATTGATCTTCTACATTTAATCTTACCATCTTTTCCACTTGATTTCAATATCGGTCTTGCATGAAAGGTAATAAAATGTTAAAATAATAACACGACAAAAGAAAGGATGTATTAAATGGCTGTACTAACTTGTAATATTCGGTCAAAGGCACTTGATAATGACACGGGTCTTACCGTAATTCTACCCCAGGATAGGAGGGATTGCGAATTGCCGCCCAAACTCATTTACTTACTGCACGGTATTGGCGGGAATTCTGCAACTTGGCTTGATAGAACAACGATATATAGCCTATCGATAAAATATAATGCGGCAATTGTCCTACCGGAAATTGGGCGGAGCTTTTGCTTTGATATGGAATATGGCCCAAATTACTATACTTATATCAGTGAGGAACTCCCTCAACTATGCAAGAAACTCTTTGCACTTGATACATCACCGGAAAATAGCTTTATCGCTGGTCTTTCAATGGGGGGATATTCCGCATTAAAGGTTGCATTTGCTAATCCGGATAAATACGCAGGGTGTGCTGGATTCTCGTCCTCCGCCGATATAAAGGCGGTTGTCCGTGATCAACCTATGGAGCTTGAGCCGTATATAATCGGTATTCTCGGTCAGGAAATGACTGTACCGGATGAAGCGGATCTATTCTATTTAGCGCAGAAATACAAGGAGAATAGCGACAATATTCTATCTAAAATTATGCTAACCTGTGGTACTGAGGACTTCCTCTATCAACATAATATCGACTTTCACAATGCTCTTAATAATCTTGAAATTCCGCATGAATACCACGAATGGAGCGGCTCGCACACATGGGACTTCTGGGAAAAGTCGACTAAGATGGCATTCGAATATCTATTCGGAGATGGAAAATAGGAGGATATTATGATGGGAACAAAATTACCTAAGAAAATTATCGACTTCCATGTGCATACATTCGCCGACAAGATTGCGCCACGTGCAATTTCTTCACTCGTGGCTAATTCTGGCTATCCCCATTATACCGACGGGACTAACGCCGACACAATAGAGAAGTTCAAAAGTTGGGGTGTAACGCACGGTGTTGTGCTACCCATCGCCACTAAGGCAACGCAACAACGCACTATCAACGACTGGGCGGCAGGGATTAATGAAGAATCCCTAATCCTATTCGGCAGTGTATATCCTTATGCCGACGATTCACTCGATGAGCTATCATATATTTCTTCACTCGGGCTAAAGGGCATTAAGCTACATCCCGATTATCAGGATTTCTTCCTCGATGATGAGCGACTACTCCCCCTATTTAGAAAATGTGCAGAACTAAATTTGATAGTAGTTCTACACATGGGATTTGATTGTTATTCGCCAAATGTCCGTCATGCCACTCCTTGCGCCGCTGCTAAGCTAATTGATAGAGTACCTAATCTGAAATTAGTGCTTGCGCATCTTGGCGGATACCTACATTGGGATGAGGTGGAAAGTTTGCTTGTCGGCAAGAATGTCTATCTTGACACTGCATTCATATGCGATGATATTACCGCTGAACAAGCGACACGCATTATAAAGAACCACGGCGATGATAAAATCCTTCTTGCCAGTGATTGCCCATGGCACAGAACGACGGATGAGCTAAATTTCATAATGTCATTGCCAATTTCAATGGAGGCAAAGGAGAATATCTGCTATAAAAATGCAGAAAAACTACTAAACTTATAAAAATAAAGTCCACCTTTTTATAAAAAAAGGTGGACTTGCTATTTCATGTGCTGGAATCAAGCAATTTGCCTTTATCAGTTGCGCCCGATGCCGTATTCATGTAGTTTATAAGCTTTTTATCTTTATTGGAATTCTCAATACTCTCTTTAATTTTATCCATATCAGCCTGTACTGTTTTCCTAACGCTATCTTCTTTTTTGACTACTC
>JAAZLM010000160.1 GCA_012799315.1 Clostridiales bacterium
AGTTATGCGATGAGATTCTTTGTAGCCAAAAATACCCTGAGTGTTCAGGGTGGGGATTGCCTCAATATCGCACAGGGAATGCACGGGCATATCGTGGGTGAATTCACATTCGATAGGGAATTGCCGGACGGTGTATTAATCCTTGAAACAATGGTGGAGCAAGATAGGGACAGAATACTGTTAGATGTGCTCAGTGATAGAAAGACGGCAATTTGGGCAGTGTCGAGAAAGACTTCTTTTAAAAGCGGAGATATGAAATTGCAACTTGTGTTAGAAGATGGCGATAGCGAAGATGTAATTGTGTGGAAGTCGACCGTGGTAACTATTAATGTCAATAGCAGCATTAATTCTGATATGCAATATGGCGATATGTTGCCGAGCGAATTCCAGCAATGGGAGAGCAGAATGACATCGGTATACGATGGAACGCAAACGGCATTAGCACAAATGCAGCAACTAGCCGATCAGGCGGCGATCAGCGCTCAGGAGGCAGCGTCCTATGCGCTGCAACCAAGTCAACCAGTAGAATGGGAGGAGGTTGAGCTAGTCGGAGCGGCGGAATCCGTGCCATCGAGCAAACTTAAAATAACTAAGGTGGGTAAGCTAGTGAGCATAAACGGTGCTATTAGGCAATATAGCGAGGGATTCGCCATTCTTGCATTTTTGCCGGAAAAATATCATCCACACACCAACATAAATTTTGTCGGTTCGGGGATGGGATTTGTGCAGGGAATTAGAGTATCTGCAGCTGGTATGCTGCAATCGACAGCCACTATTGTAGGTGAGCATACTGGCGATTCACCAATGGACATATATGTATCATATCTAGCTAAATAAAAGGCAAATACACTTTTGATATACCGCTAAATACGACCAATCCATTCACTTCAAGTGTAGGATTGGTTGTATTTTTTTATGACGGATGTACATTCCCACTAAATAGAACAGAAATCGTAATAAAGATATAAGTAATTCCTATAAAAATGATAAAACACTCTTGACAAAGGAAAAATAATAGGATATAATCTTAACTGTAAAGCAACTAGGCTTTACACATGAATAGTTTATGCGTTAGGGGGATCTAATGGGTAAGGATTTAACCATCTCAATCTTGCTAGATATATATGGTAGTATGTTGACGGACAAGCAAAGGAATGTCGTCGAGCTATATTATAATGAGGATTTATCCCTTGCGGAAATTGCCGAGCACGAGGGTATTACAAGGCAGGGAGTTCGTGACAGTATAAAACGTGGCGAATCACTGATGAAGTCAATGGATGAGAATCTTAATTTGTTAGATAAATACTTTAATTTGCTAGAATCGTTGAAGGAAATCACGGCTTTAGCGCAGAAAATACAAGAAGAAAACAATACCTACAACTATTCAAGGGAAATATCACAGCGAGTTGATGAGATAATAGATCTTGCACAAAAGGCAAAAGATATTATATAATATCTTTTGCGGTAGGAAGAAACTTTATAATTGGAAGGAAGATATATGTGGCGTTTGAGGGTCTATCCGATAAGCTAGGTGGCGTTTTTAAACGCCTTAAAAATAGAGG
>JAAZLM010000161.1 GCA_012799315.1 Clostridiales bacterium
CTGTCATGAAGTTATCACGCTCAGTATCACGTTCTACTTCCTCAAGTGGCCTTCCCGTATTCTCGGATAATATCCTATTTAGATCATTCTTCTTCTTTATAATTCTATCGGCGTGAATTTTAATATCTGTTGCCTGTCCCTGTGTTCCGCCGAGTGGTTGATGTATCATGATCTCACTATTAGGTAGTGCAAATCTCTTACCCTTTGCACCAGCAGAAAGAAGGAATGCTCCCATCGATGCTGCCATACCAATACAAATAGTTGATACATCACTCTTAATGTACTGCATTGTGTCGTAAATAGCCATTCCAGCTGTTATTGATCCGCCCGGGCTGTTGATATATAGGTGTATATCTTTGTCTGGATCCTGCCCTTCAAGATACAATAGCTGAGCGACAATTAGACTAGCGGTTACATCATTGACCTGTTCGTGTAACATGACTATCCTATCATTCAACAATCGGGAATAAATATCGTATGAACGTTCTCCCCTATTTGTCTGTTCTACAACCATTGGCACTAAACTCATAATTAATACACCTCTCATTAATTTTATTCGTGGATTTCTTCTACCTTTGCCGTTTCACGTACTAAATCCATAGCCTTTGAAACTTTCATATCCAGTGCTAGATCGCTTGGATTAACAAGCATTTTCACTCTTTCAAGTTCGATATTATGCGTATCGGCAAGCTTTTGGAATTCGTCGTTTAGCTCGTCTTCTGAGATTTCAATTCCCTCTAGCTCGGAAATTTTCTCTAGTGCAAGACGTAATTTTACTTGCTTTGTTGCTTGCTCTTCGTGCAGCTTCTTGAACGAATCCATCTCCATACCTGTGTATTGAAGATAGTTCTCAAGTGTCATTCCTTGATGACCGATGCGATGTTCAAAATCTGAAATCATCTCCGCCACTCTATTATCGAACATTGCCTGAGGGATTTCTGCTTCTAGCTTTTCCATTAACGCATTTGCAATTTGCTCCTCAAGCTCATTCTCGGATGTTTTTTCCTTTGCCTCGGTTAGCTTGGTTTTTATATCTTCCTTGAGTTCATCAAGTGTATCGAATTCGCTTGCATCTTTTGCGAATTCATCGTCAATCTCCGGCAATTCCTTGCACTTAATTTCATGGATCTTCACCTTGAATACGGCAGGCTTACCAGCTAATTCTTCTGCTTGATATTCTTCAGGGAATGTAACCTCTACATCGAATTCCTCGTCGATCTTCTTACCGATGATCTGCTCCTCAAATCCGGGAATGAATTGTCCCGAACCGATTGTGAGTGAGAATTTCTCAGCCTTGCCACCTTCGAACGCAACACCATCAACAAATCCTTCGAAGTCAATAACGGTGATGTCGCCATCCTCAACCGCTCTATCGTCGATTGATACTAGGCGGGCATTCCTTTCGCCCATTCTATTGAGCTCATCTGCAATTTCTTCATCCGTTACATTCTTGACAGTTTTTGTAGCCTTTATACCTTTATAATCTTTAATTTCTACTTCTGGTTTAACTATGCATACTGCCTTGATTTCAATACCATCTTCTTTTGATACAGAAATAATCTCTACTTCCGGTCTATCGACAAGCTCTAAATTAGCTTCTTCAACAGCCTTTGATACCTCGACTGGATAAATCTCATTAATTGCATCCTCAAAGAATACTTCCTCGCCGTAGAGTTTCTCTATAATTTTGCGTGGCGCTTTACCTTTTCTAAATCCGCCAACGTTGATTTTTGTTTTATTTTTCTGATATGTTCTTTCAATTGCTTCCTCGAATGTCGATGGATCAACTGATACCTCTAGTTCATATTTGTTTGTATCCACCTTGTTTGCGGCTTTTAAACTCATGTTAAACATCCTCCATTTATCAATCTTTTATTTGCATCGTATCTTATTGATTATATCATACTATAATATGATGCGCCATAGAATTTTCTAAAGTTAAC
>JAAZLM010000162.1 GCA_012799315.1 Clostridiales bacterium
ACAAGGATTTTCAGTCCTTTGCTCTACCGACTGAGCTACAGAGGCAAATGGCGACCTGGATGGGACTCGAACCCACGACCTCTAGCGTGACAGGCTAGCATTCTAACCAGCTGAACTACCAGGCCAATTTTGGTGGGAGCAATAGGGCTCGAACCTATGACCCCCTGCTTGTAAGGCAGGTGCTCTCCCAGCTGAGCTATGCTCCCTCACCAAGGCGCTATCTTGTAGCGACGAATTATATTCTACTACATTTTTTGATATATGTCAACACCTATTTTAACTTTTTACTCAAAATAATTAAAATTATTTTGAGTATGTGCTTGCATACACATAAATTCCCATCAAATGACCGCCGAATGTCGAAATCCTATGTTAAAAAGACTTTATAGAATAAATCATATCACGAATCGGTACAACGCATTAAAAGAAAGTCTCCTTTTGTGCTAACATTTTGAGGATACTTGCCGATATACATAATAAGCAGAATGTTTTATGTTTAAAAGGAGGATGGCGATGAATATAAAGAATGTCCCTAATATAGTTAATGCATATAAATCGAATAGCTTGCATAATCGTGCAAAAGTGTCGGACAAATGCCAAAATAGAGCGGCCAATACTGATAAAATTGATTTTTCAAATAGCAGAATAGATATTGTAGAGAATGTAAAAACACCGATGGTAAAGAGTGTTGCTAGTGATGCCTCACCAGAGAGGATCGAAGCATTGAGAAGATTAATTAATGCGGATAAATACTTCATACCTAGTCAAAGCATTGCTAGAGAAATTGTAGGAATGAATATTGAGGCATAAGCAGATAGCAGGAGGAAGGTTATATCATGGTGAAATTAGATGAAAAGAAGTGTACATTGATAATTGATTTCATGAGTGATTATATTGAGTATTACCGTGAGTTATTAGATTTTGAAAAGAAAAAGTTAACTCTTGTCACCCAAGATGATATTGATGGTTTAATTGCATCGATTAGCACGGAGCAAGCCCTAGTAATGCAGAGTGAATCACTAGAGAATAAAAGGTTGAAGTTATTCGACGAGCTAGGTATTGCTGGAATGACGTATAGGAATATTGCACAGAATTCACCGGATGAATTCAAAACTAAAATAGAAGAAGATGCAAAAGTTTTCAGCGCACTTGTGTTAGAAATTCAAAAATTAAATAAGGGCATCGAAACAATTATAAGCGAAAAATTTAAATTAATGGGGAAGAATAGCGATAAAGAAATTACCGCTTATACGGGCAAGGGAAAGAAAATATCGAATACGGGGAATTCATCGATAATTAAAGATATATAGGAGGAATGAATTTGAGACCAACTTTTTTAGGATTCGAAACAGCCAGGAAGGCGATCATGGCGTCACAAAAATCATTAGATATAGTGGGACATAATTTAGGGAATGTTAATACTAAGGGATATACTAGGCAAAGAGTTGACTTAGTTTCGATAGCGACACCGTCGGGCGGGCTACGTTATTCAGCAGCACGCACGGCATTAGCAGGGCAGGGAGTGCACACTCCCGGAGTTGCGCAAATCCGTGATCCATTCCTTGATAGGAGATTTAGGGAGCTGAATGCCTCCACAGAAGAACATCGCACTACATCGAATATTCTTGTCGATATTGAGAATGTAATTGGCAGCTTCGAAGATAAAGGATTGCATGATGTGTTGCTAGATTTTGAAGATAAGCTAAAAACATTCGCAACAGATGCGCCCGACAGAATCGAAATGGCGAATATCGCATTAACATCGGCGAAGAATGTGGCACAGATGTTGATCGATTATGATAAGAAATTGACGCAAATTTACGATCAATCCGTATTTGAACTTGAGACGGCGGTTGGCGATGTAAATGCAATTATAGATAAGCTAGCATCACTTAATCAGCAAATTGTCAACGAATATATAGCAACTGGGGAGACGAGCCTTGGCAATACGGTAAATCCGTCATACGGGCCGAATGAATTGCTCGATGAGAGGAATCTCTTATTAGATGAGTTATCAACATATGGCGACATAAAAGTGTATAATAATGATGATGGCTCAATCAGGGTAGAAATGGCCGATGTCACCGTTGTCGACGGCAAGAAAACAACTAATCTATCGATGAAAAAGGAGCAAGCGACCGGTGCGGTAGTTCTATCTTTTACCGACGGTAATCCAGCTAAATTCGGAGCAGGCGCCATTAAGGGCTATGTAGAAATGATTAACGGTAATGGCCCGTATGCGGAGAATAGTCAATCGGGCGAATACGGCATACCGTATTATAGAAGTGTTATAAATGAGTTCGCCGCAAGCTTTTCAGAGGCATTCAATAGGGCGAATGGTGCTGTTGATGCATCGGGGAATGTCGACTTCACATCATCTAGAGCGATGTTTGTTTCCTCCGATGGTGGGCCGATCACGGCAGCGAATATCAGAGTATCGTCAGCTTGGTCGAATGATCCGCTCATGATTGCACGGGATCCCATTACCGATGAAGGATCACTTGATCCGGCGCAGCTATTACGCTTACGTCAGGTATTCGGCGAAAAAATTTACTTTGGCGCTAAGGGCGATTTCAACGGGACACTTGAAGAATACATATCGTTTTATACAAATAGGCTCGGTCAACAAACATCATTTGTAATTGGGCAGTTTGAAGCATCGGGAACAATAACGAATTCGATACTAACATCACGTGATGCAGTCAGCGCCGTTTCATTGGAGGAAGAGGGAATTAATATGCTTAACTTCCAAAAATGGTTTAACGCATCGTCAAGACTGATGACGACACTCGATGAAGCACTGGACACAATTATAAATTCAATGGGTCTAGTCGGTAGATAATAGGAGGATAAAATGAGAGTAACACAGAGTATGATGACTCGCCAATACATGAAAAATCTCAATACCAACATGAATGAGATGAATAAAATTAATAATAGAATCCTATCTAAGAGGAAGTTTTCAAAAGCATCCGAAGATCCAGTGAATGCCGCAAAAGCACTGAATGTGCGTCGCAATCTTGAAAAGCTAAATACCTATGAAAGGAATTTAAAGACGGCGGACAGTATTTTATCAGCGTCGGAAACAATTATTATGAGCCTTAGCTCATTAACGCAGAATGTTAAGGAATCAACATTAGAGGCTGTAAATGGCACTAACTCACAGGACGAAGTTGATATTATCGCAAATCAGCTTTTTAATTTTGCTGATGAAATGGTAAAGCAGCTTAATACCGAATTCGCAGGCAGGCAACTTTTCGGCGGTACAAACAATACGGAGCCACCATTTAAAATAGAGGACGAGGGTGGGGAGAAGGTTCTATATTTCAACGGGGTAAAAATTGATGATGCTGCGGATCTATCGGATATACCGCATACAAAGGATATATATGTTGATGTTGGACTAGGAATTCAACTTGGCGCAGATGGTGAGGTTGATCCTCAAACAGCGCTCAAACTTTCCCTCAATGGGGCTGAGGCGACAGGATACGGGGTCGACGATGATGGCGATCCGAAGAATGTTGTTTCACTCACATTATCGATCGTCAATTCGCTTAGGGCGGGGGACAAGGACAGGGCGCTTGCACTATCATCGAAATTAGATGAGGCGAATTCGGCACTTCTCATATCAATTGCCGATATCGGTAATAGAAGTGAGTATATTGAATTCAATCTGGAAAGAGTGAATTCAAATCGATTTAATCTGCTTTCGGAGCAGAATGATGCGGAATCAATTGATATGGCGGCAGAATTAATCAACTATGAAGTGTTGCAGCTTGCATATAACGCAACATTGCAAATGGGCGCAACATTGATACCGCCATCAATATTCGATTATATAAGATAATTTTGACTAGCTTTAGGTGAGGAGTTATAATAATGGAACCAGTATTACAAATTACAAGTATACCAATTTCAATAGAGATTTCAGTTAATCCTGCCTCATTCGAGCAAAAAGTCGATATGCCAAAGGCGACAATGAAGCGAAATCATGGTGGGTTAACAATTGAAGCCGAGCCTGTTCAAATACGCATCGATTCATTTAAGATGCGTGAA
This sequence comes from Clostridiales bacterium, assembly GCA_012799315.1. Classification (GTDB taxonomy): domain Bacteria; phylum Bacillota; class Clostridia; order Oscillospirales; family Ruminococcaceae; genus JAAZLM01. The sequence continues at coordinate 4,057 of JAAZLM010000162.1, forward strand.
AGCATTGGGCAGAAGTCAGTGGATACTTTAATAAAAGAGAGTGCTGAAAAAGGAATCAAACTATCTTATGAGGGTGCCGCTAGAGTGGTGAGAGAGGGCCATGCCCTAGCCGAAATTCACAAGGGCAACACACCGGCATCGATAGCTAAATCTAGGGCAAAAATAGCAAGGCAAGTCAATACGGTAATGGAGTTCATTCCTAGCACGGGCCCCGATATTTCATGGAGTGATGGCAAATTGAATATAAACTATTCGGTTGACGAATTAGAATTTGATTGGGACGTACAGTCAAGGGCGGATCTAGAATTCATACCGGCTAAAATAGAATTCATCATTAAGGAGAAGCCACGTGTCGAGATTGAATATATCGGTCGACCGCTCTATGTTCCACCGAGTGCCGATCCGGAATATGTCGAGCCGGCTAATTTAGATATTAAAGGATAGCACATTGGCTAACAATGTTAGTTAAAGAAAACAATCGGGATTATGAGAAAGGTAAGTTGCATTATGGTTAATAAGGACAGCAAGACATTCATCGTTAATACTAGGGATTTTGGTGAGATTAAGGTAAATGAAACCGATATAATCACATTCCCAAACGGGCTATTTGCATTTGAAGATATGAAGGAATTCATATTAATCACGCCGAAGGGGGAGGATGAATTCCCCATGTGGCTGCAATCCGTAGAATCTGCCGATCTATGCTTCATAGTTTTTGATCCGCAGAAGATATTCGATTCATTCAAGCCAAAATTAGATAAAAATACACTTTCTCTATTGCAAATTGATGATTTATCTAAGGCGAGATTCCTATCAATTGCCGTAATATACGATGATTATATCAAAACTACCATAAATCTAAAGAGCCCGATTGTAATAAATGTAGAGAAATTAATAGGTGCGCAGGTTATTCTTGATGAGTCATATCCATTCAAGCACCCACTCTTTTCAGAAGTGGAGGGCAAGTAAATGTTAGTTGTAACTAGAAAAATTGATGAAAGCATTATAATTGCTGATAATATCGAAGTAACAGTGCTTGAAGTCACTGGCGATAGGGTAAAGCTTGGGATATCCGCCCCACGTGATATTAAGATTATTAGAAATGAATTGCGTGATGCGCAGAAGTTGAACGAAGAAGCATCAAAAGCACCATCAAAGAATATATTATCGCAAATGCTGGATAGCAAAGATAAATAAAAAGGAAGGTGATACTATGTCGATCAAATCATTGCAGAACACGATATTACGCACGAGCGGACTTAATTCAGGCATAGATACGGAAGCATTGGTTGAAGCAATGAGCGCCCGCACGAAATTACGCATTGATATGCAGAATCGTCAGGTGCAGACATTGAAGTGGAAGCAAGAGGCGTACCGTGGTGTAATAACTAAAATCAATGATTTCAAGGGTAAGTATTTCGATATGTTAAAGCCGAAAACAAACTTACTTTCAACATCATTATTCAATACACGTTCGATAAAATCCAGTTCTTCCGCCGTTTCTGTAACGGCTGCCAATTCAGCACTTGAAGGAATATATAGCCTGAATGTTGATAGCATTGCCACAGCGCAGAAGATTACATCGTCATCCAATGTCACCAATGGCATTAAGATTGATCTTGACAACACTGTCGAGGGGGAGGAAGTAAAGGTTAAAATTAAGCTTGGCACCGTGGAAAAGGAAATTTCCTTTATAGGTGGGGAGAATGCGGTAGATAACCTGAACTATGCCCTAGATAAAGCATTCGGAAAGACGAATATAGGTGGAGTGAATTCTTCAAGAATATCTGTTGACAGCAACGGGAAATTAGCTGCGACGGGTGGAACGGACATATATCTAACATCGGTAGAGGGCGATATTGGAATAACGGGCACAGTGAGTAATAAAGTTTCACTGAATACTAAGCTATCGCAAATTGGATTTTCTACCGAATTAGTCGGCGATAATTACGAATTCACAATCAACGGTGAAGAGTTTTCCTTCAGCGGCGAACACACAATTCAAGAAGTGATCAATAGGATTAACAGGAGTGAAGCAGGCGTTCAGATGGCGTTTTCCTCCGTTAGCAATACATTCTCCATGACTGCAAAACAGTTAGGATCGGGCAATAATATCGAAATTAGCCAATCGTCGGGGAATTTGCTATCATCATTAATGGGCATCGGGACAGATCCTAATGGGTCAGTAACATCTAGGTCTTTGAACACTACTAAAATGGACGGACAATCCTTTTCATATGGCGAAGTGATCGATGATCAATTTATATCATCATTCGATGCAGATAATTATAACGGGAAAACATTCGCACTTGAAATAGCAGGCCATGGAGAAGTTGCGGTCGAGCTTGGCGAATACGCATCATATGAGGAGATGCTAGCCGATATAAACATGCAAATTGCTGATAAGACGGGTAATAGCAGTGTCCGTGCAACAATGAAAGTCGATGGCGAGAATGAAGCGACCGTGTCGATCCTATCATCGGCGGGAGCAGCAATAACTATCAAAGATAATGACGGGGTTCTATCATCGATCGGTATATATAGTGGTGATACGAATTCATCAATTGATAAGACATTCAGTGAGGTATATGGCATTTCTAGTGGAACTATCATCGTCAATGGTCAATCCCACGATATAGATGAATCGACGAAGATTAGCGATATTTTCGATATTGACGATACAACGGGTAAGACGACGATAAATTCATTTAGTGCAACAGGTGATGCCGTCAATGCACTCAAAGAGATTTTCGGAGCATCGTCATTCGGCGGTAACGAAACATCGGCAATTTTCACCGATGGAACGAATGCAGTTTTCACTATTGACGGTGAAACTATCGAGAGTGCAAATAATAGCTATACATATGGCGGAATTACATTGAGCCTCACGAATGCCGCTGTTGGAGCGGGCGAAATCACACTTGAAGTCGGCAGAGATACATCGAGCGTGGCAGAGGTGATAAAGGGCTTTGTCGAGGATTATAATACCCTCATCGCCGATCTTAATTCGCAAATACTGCAAAAGCCGGATTCGGACTATCCTCCTCTAACCGACGAGCAGAAGGAATCAATGAATGACACCCAAATTGAGAAGTGGGAGGCGAAAGCTCGGGAAGGACTGCTATATAACGATAGATCAATATCTTCAATGCTCACATCAATAAGAACGGCACTATATAGCACAGTTGATGGATTCTCACTAGCTGATATGGGGATAACAACATCTAAGGACTGGATGGAGAACGGTAAGCTAATCATTGATGAGGCAAAGTTAAATTCAGCTATTGAAACTAATCTTGAAAAGGTAACGTCGCTATTCACAAATGCGAACGAGGGAATTGCCGCAAAAGTTAACAATATGCTTGATTCTGCGGTTAGAACGACGGGCGAGGTTAAGGGCACATTGATACAAATTGCAGGTGCGCCAACTGGGATAACGTCAGTACAGAATAGACTATCGGACCAGCTAAAGGACTATGCAAAAGTGATTCAAGCGTTAGAAGATAGATACGAAAGAGAGCAAGCAAGATATTGGAGCCAATTCACCCATTTAGAAAAAGTGATGGGACAGCTCAATAGCCAAAGTGCCAGTATCATGAACTTGTTCCCACAATAGGAGGTAGCTAATATGCATGCTAATGCTTATCAACAATATCAGCAAAATCAGCAACAGTCGATTAATGCATTATCACCAATGGCAATAGTTGTGAAGTTATTCACCGAAGCAGAAAAAGAGATCCTAAAGGCGGGAATATATATCGACAACAAGAATTTTGCTCTTGCTAATAAATCTATTATCAAGATTCAAGGAATCGTCCATTCGCTAAAAACATCCCTAGATATGGATTATGAGATTTCGAGCAATCTACTTGCGTTATATGAATATTTCTTCATGCAATTAGTAGAGGCGAATCTGAAAAAAGACAAGGAGATCCTGATGGAGATCCTGCCGATGATTACTGAACTTAAAGAAACATTTACTCAAATTAGCAATTAATAATAATTATTCTGTGAATGCTCCTTGCCCATTTTCGGCATGGTGCATTTGCGGATAGATGGGGGAAATTAATATGAATCAAACAGACCTTTCCGCAATTATTGATGTTACGGAGGGGATTATCCAGCTTTTATCTAAGTATGAGAGTTTAACTGATAATATGATTTCCGCCGATCTAGAGGTAATTCAGCAGGTATTACTTGATAGGCAGGATGTTGTCAATCAAGTCGAGGTACTAAAAAAAGAACGTGATAATCTTGTGGAAAAGCAGGCGATCCATATGCAGCGCTTGCTGAATTTGATAATAAGGTATGAGAATACCGATGCCGAGCGGCTATCCGATGAACTCCTTGCGCTGAAAAGAAAAGCCGACGAGATGAAAATGATATGGCAAAGAGTCGTTAAAAAAGAAGATAGCGTTAGGAATACGGTGCAGGCGGACATGGATAAAATTAAAGCAAATATTGAGAATTCTAATAAGGATAAGAAATTAATCAATTACATTAATACGGCATCAGGCGCAACTGATAAAGGCAAATTGCTTGATTCCAGCACATGAAATAGCAAGTCCACCTTTTTTTATAAAAAGGTGGACTCTATTTTTATAAGTTAAGTAGCTTTTCTGCATTTTTATAGCAGATATTCTCCTTTGCCTCCATTGAAATTGGCAATGACATTATGAAATTTAGCTCATCCGTCGTTCTG
>JAAZLM010000163.1 GCA_012799315.1 Clostridiales bacterium
ACTTTAATTGCACCCATTCCGAAGATCCTTCTAGCATTTATGATGCCAATCCCCCTAAGTTCAAGGAAGTGGCGAATATTATCGGGCGATGAGCCAAGCAGGGTAATATTAGATACCTTCCTAATTTCGACGGCATCGTCAGCGACTAGCCTGTGCCCTCTTTTAACAAGCTCGATCGCCGTTTCACTCTTACCTACACCGCTTTCACCAAGGATGAGCATCCCCTCACCATAGACTTCAATCAATACACCGTGCCTTGTAATTCGTGGTGCAAGCTCAAGATTAAGAAATGCGATTATCTTTGATAGGAGTGTTGATGTACTCTCCTTACTGCGTAGTAATGGTACCTTATATTTATCAGCAAATTCCAGCATCTCTGGATAAACCTCAAGATCCCGTGCGATAATAAGAGCAGGAATCTCTTTAGAAAAAAGCATCTCACAATGTTTGCGCCGTGTTGCCTCATCAATTGTATCAAGATAGGCAAACTCCATTTTCCCGACAATTTGCACTCTTGACGGATCAAAATATTCATAGAATCCGTTTAATTGCAACCCGGGACGGTTAACATCATTAGTAGAAACAAATATTTCCTCTGCCTCTTGCGGTAGATATATTGTTTCAAGGTGGAATTCCTCTATTATCTTATTCAGTGCTACCTTGTGCTCGTCCGACATTATCCTCATTCCTTTCATCTTCTTATATGAGGCGCAGAGTTTATTTTGTCCCCCCACAATCAATGGTGGTTAAAATCAAATTTGCGCATCTTTATACCAATATTTATTATACTATATAATGCCGTCTTTTTCAATCGAATTTACTATATTAGTAATTTGCTAAGAATTCGTCATATATTATTATCAACTAACTTGAAAAAAGATTAGTATTAGTGTAATATATGAAGTGATACAATCATAGGTAACTGTTAATTTCGTAAAAGCAAATTTTGTAATTATAGCATAGCATAAAGCCACTTTGTTTTTTATTAGCATTTTTATTTTGTTAGTTTAAGGGGGATTTATTTATGAAAATTGCCTTGTTCACTGAAACTTATTTACCCGATATTAACGGTGTTGCTACTCATATCAAAATATTAAAAGATGGTCTTGAGAAGCATGGGCATCAAGTTCTTGTTGTTAAGGCGGATGCCGATACTAATAGGTATCGTACTAATAACGGGGTGCTGCATTGCCCTGCCATCACATCGAAGAGGCTATATAATTACAGCCTTGCATCACCAGTTAGTATTAGAAGATTGAGGTTGCTAAAAAAGTACGATCCCGATATAATCCATATTCACAATGAATTCGGCATCGGGTTATCGGGTGCGCTGATCGCTAGAACATTGCGCAAGCCTTTGGTCTATACGCTGCACACCATGTACGATGAATACCTTTACTACATTGCGCCAAAGCCCTTTGTCCCAATAGTGAAAAAAGTTTCTCACACATATGCTAGATTACTTGCTAGGAATGCCAATGCGCTAACAGGCCCCTCTAAAAAGGTTGAAAAGTTCTTCAGGGAATGCGGCGTGAGGAAGAAAGTTAATGTTATTCCGAATCCCGTCGAACTTGATATTTTCTCTCCGGAGCAAATTGATGAAGAGAAGAAAATACAGTTCCGTCAAAAATACGGCATCCCCGTCGACTATACGATCGCTTGTTTTTGCGGTCGCCTCGGCAGGGAGAAGAATGTCGATACATTGCTGAATTTCTGGGCTGAGTCAATTGATCATAGTGACAAGCTCCGCCTGCTAATTATCGGCAACGGGCCGGAGAAGGAAAATTTAGAACAGATGTCTAGGGATCTTGGCATTGATGATATGGTAATTTTCACGGGCGAAGTCCCTCACGATGACTTACCACCATATTATGCTGGCTGCGATATTTATATCACGGCATCACTATCCGATACAAATTCAATTTCAATGCTTGAGGGTATGGCGACGGGCCTGCCGGTATTGCAGCTATATGATGAACTAAATAAAGATCAAGTGCTCGACGGTATAACGGGATATTCTTTTACCGATGCAAGCGATATGTACGATAAATTAAAGATATTAATGGGCCAATCCGCAGAAGAAAAAGAGCGGCAAAGGGATATTGTTC
>JAAZLM010000164.1 GCA_012799315.1 Clostridiales bacterium
AATTTGGAAGTCTTCAGGGGTAGTTAGCTTAATATTTGAATAATTCCCCATAGTTATAAAGACGGATTCGCCCATATTTTCGACAAGCTGACAGTCGTCAGTGATGTCTGTAGTCCCATATTCCAGCGCCTCGAGATATAGCGATAATTTAAAAACTTGAGGCGTTTGCGCAATAAAAAGTGATTGGCGAGGTGGCGTATCTTCGATGAAGCCCTTTTTATCGACCTGTTTGATCGTGTCCTTAACTGGCACACCGAGTGCTGCCGCATTATGCTTTTTAGCATCGGCAATTACTCTTTCTATATCATCACTTGAAACGAGCGGCCTTGCGCCATCGTGAATAGCAATGTATTGGCAGTCTTTATTAATAGCAGAAATTGCATTGCCCACCGATTCCATCCTTGTATCGCCACCGGCGACAATGCGGGATAGCTTGCCCACTCCGAAATCTTCACAAAGATTTGCTATCAGATCAATATCTTCTGATCGTGTAGCAATGATAATTTCATTAATACTAGGGCAATTATCGAGCGCTAAAGCACTCCTGACCACGACGGGCATACCGTCAATTAATTCTAGCTGCTTATTAATGCCGCCCATTCTAGTTGAAGCGCCTGCGGCAACGATTATGCCGGAAACATAAGCATTATCCATTGAATCCCCCCCTTATAAACTTCCATCTTGAATTTCATTATAATTCCCAAGGAATTTGAAAAAGCTAAGATCGTCTTCTAGTTCTACAAGCAGTTTTGCGACGCTTTCGTCCTTGACGCTACCGGCAAAATCAAGGTAGAATATCACATCGAAGTTGCGGCTTGCAATTGGCTTACTTTCAATGCGAAGGAGGTTAAGCCCACCGACAGCGAATTTCGTCAATAGGCGGTATAGAGCCGCAGGAGTATTCGGTATCGACAGTGAAACGCTGATTATATCGGCATCTTCCACAATGCTCAAATTCTTCTTAATACAGATGAAACGCGTATAATTATCATCACTATTTTGCAGATTCGTCTTTAGAATATCAAGACCATAGATATTTGCACATTCTTCAGAACATAGGGCGGCATTGCCAATGCCGGACTCACTAACGAGCTTTGCCGCTGCTGCGGTATTTGAATAGGGAATAGCCATCATGCCATCGTTTTTATTGAGGAAGCTGCTGCATTGCTTGAGTGCTTGCTCATGCGAATATACACTCACTATATCTTCAAATTTTGTCCCCTTTTTAACCGCAAGGCAGTAATCAATCTTTATTGAAATAGTCCTATGAATATAAAAGCTATATCGACGCATTAAATCGAATGTTTGCATTACTGATCCGGCAGTTGAATTCTGGATCGGCAACAAACCGTATTCGACTTCTTCCCTTTGAACCGCCTTGAACACATCTTCAAAGCTTTCATAAAAGCTAATTGATGGCTCGCTAAACATTCTAACGCAAGCCGCTTCGGAATTTGCTCCGCTCACTCCCTGACAAGCGACTTTTATCCCCGTGATAGTATCATCGCCCGCTATCGGGAATTGCGGCAGTGATGAATCGTGTAATTGATTAGCTTGCAGACTCTTGCCTATATCCATTATATTTGTGAAAAGCAGACGTGCACCGCTCCTATGTTCTTCTGGGGATAGAGATGATATTCTATCGAGAACTTGCTTCTCCCTATCGCCTTGAAAAATCGGCATATTGTTCTCTTTTTTATATGCGGCGACACCTTTGCTAAGCTCCATCCTATCAAGGAATAGCTTTAGTAGCTGTGCATCTATATTATCAATTTGCCCCCGTATTTCATTTAAATCCATATTTTCGCTCCTAATTAGAATTTTACCTCAGTATCAATATAATTATACATAATTTTTGCCAATATGACAAGCGTAGCGAAAATAATAATTGCCGAGCTACAATCCTAAATAAAATCTAATTATGGTGGGTCTGTTAAGTTGCGAAAAGGGTTTGCATATGCTATAATTAAACGAATAAGCAGGACGCACTAATTAAGTATGAGTAAGAGATATTTCCAGAGGAGAATGATATGAGGATTATTGGTATTGACCCGGGCTATGCGATAGTTGGATTCGGCATTGTCGACTATATGGGCAATAAATTCACAACTATTAATTATGGGGCAATTACTACAAGGGCGGGAACGCAGTTCTGCAACAGACTCAAGATAATATACGATGATTTAAATCAAATTATTGATAAATATAAGCCCGATCAGATGGCGATTGAGCGGCTATATTTCACCACGAACCAAAAAACAGCGATCGAAGTTGCCGAGGCAAGGGGAGTATTGATGCTTGCCGCCACGAATAGGAATATACCAATTGCCGAATATACGCCGCTCCAAGTTAAGCAGGCGGTAGTAGGATACGGTAAAGCGCAGAAAATGCAGGTAATGCAAATGACGAGGCAGATCCTAGGGCTGAAGGAATTGCCAAAGCCCGACGATGCGGCAGACGCATTGGCAATTGCAATTTGCCACGGTCATTGCGGATTATCCGGCATAAATAAAGCGCTGATGAGAGAGATGCAGAATTTAAGGTAGGGAGATGTAAAATGATATATAGCTTAAGGGGTGAAGTAATCCACCTAGAACAGGAACTTGCAGTAATTGAATGCGGCGGCGTTGGATATGCTTGCAAGACGACAATGTCGACATTATCACAAATCGGCAGTGTCGGGCAGGATGCGGTGCTCTTTACATACCTCAATGTTCGCCAAGATGCAGTCGAGCTATTCGGATTCGCAACGAAGGCGGAGTTAGGCTGCTTTGAGATGCTTCTTAGCGTATCGGGAGTAGGACCAAAGGCGGCACTATCAATCCTGTCGGACAATTCGCCGGAGGGATTCGCACTTGCGGTTGCATCGGACGATGTTAAGACATTGACAAGATCACGTGGGATTGGAATGAAAACAGCGCAAAGAATCGTGCTTGAATTAAAGGACAAGGTAGCTAAGGCGGATCTAGATATTGCAGACGAATATACCGCCATTAGCGATTCGCCGACGGGAAATGTTAATGAAGCAATAAGTGCGCTTGCGGTACTGGGATATAGCAAATCCGAGGCGGCAAGAGCAATATCGAAGTTGCCCGCCGATACATCGGTAGAAGAGATGATCAAAATAGGACTGAAGAATTTGGCGGCTAATTAGGATGCCGTATTCATATAAAGGGAGGGATGCCAAGTGTTAGAGAGTTCGGAATTTGAATTCGATGAAAGATTAGTCGAGCCTGAACATATTAGTGATGATAATGAAATTGAATTTTCGTTACGACCTAAAACACTATCCGAATATATCGGACAGGATAAGGTAAAAGAGAACCTCTCAATATTTATAGAAGCGGCGAAACGTCGTGATGAGCCGCTCGATCATGCATTATTACACGGGCCGCCCGGACTGGGTAAGACGACACTAGCGGGCATTATTGCTGCTGAGATGGGTGTCAACATCCGCATTACTTCCGGCCCCGCAATTGAGAAGCCGGGGGACTTAGCAGCGATTTTGACAAATTTATCACCGAGCGATGTTCTATTCATCGATGAGATTCACCGATTATCACGTTCGGTTGAGGAGATACTATATCCAGCGCTTGAGGATTTCGCCCTTGATATTATTATAGGGAAGGGGCCCTCAGCCCGTTCAATTAGGATAGATTTACCGCGATTCACATTAATAGGTGCAACGACAAGGGCGGGTCAGCTAACATCACCACTTAGAGATAGATTCGGCGTGATGATGCGCCTTGAGCTATATTCGCAGGAGCAACTATGCGATATTATCATGCGCTCAAGTGTTATACTATCAATTGCTTGTGATAGAGATGGCGCAATGGAAATTGCAAAGCGATCAAGGGGGACACCGAGAATAGCGAATCGCCTACTCAAAAGGGTGAGGGACTTCGCTGAAGTAATCGGTGATGGCATGATAGATAAGGAGATTGCCGGTACTGCACTTAATCGGCTTGAAATTGACGATCTAGGGCTTGATAGTCTTGATAAAAGAATGCTGACAATGATAATTAAAGGCTATGGCGGTGGCCCAGTCGGGATTGAAACACTTGCCGCCGCAATTGGTGAAGAAGCCGTCACATTAGAAGATGTATGCGAGCCGTATTTAATGCAGCTTGGATTCCTATCAAGGACACCACGGGGACGGCAGGCAACAGCCGTTGCATATAAACATCTTGGTATAGAGCAAGAAGGACAACAAAGCTTAATTTAAATTTAATTAAGAGTAACAAAACCGATTATACTTGCATATAATAAATTGGGAAGTTATTTATATAAAGAAAGGCTTGAAGAATAATGGGTAGACTTTTTGGAACAGATGGCGCAAGAGGGGTAGCTATTACAGAGCTAACTTGTGAACTTGCAATGAATATTGGTAAAGCCGCTGCCGTAG
>JAAZLM010000165.1 GCA_012799315.1 Clostridiales bacterium
AGATGATACAACGATAAAATCATTAGTTGAGAAACATTGTATTAGCCCGGATTTTGCAAGAAATAGGAATCATTCTTCATTGCTTTTATCGGAAGATGAGTCAATCTCCATCATGATAAATGAGGAGGATCATGTGCGTATTCAAGCATTGCAAAGCGGTCTTTCACTCAATAGAGCGCTCGATATAGCGAACAAAATTGATGATGTCATTGACGCAAGGGTAAACTACGCATTTGATGAAAAGCTAGGTTACCTAACGACTTGTCCAACTAATATAGGCACGGGACTTAGGGCATCGGTAATGCTCCATCTCCCTGCATATGAACGAGCGAATATGATATCCAATCTTGCTACTATGGTATCGAAATTAGGGCTGACTATCAGAGGAGTTTTTGGTGAAGGTAGTCATCAAAGAGGCTCGGTATACCAGATTTCTAATCAAATAACGCTTGGCATATCGGAAAGTGATGCAATAGCGAATCTTGAGGGGATCGTTCAGCAAATTATTAAACAGGAGCGCCAAATGAGAAAGAGCCAATTCGATGCTAATCCATCGATAGAAGATGCTATCTACCGTGGCTATGGAATATTAAAGTATGCACGGCGAATTTCCAGTCAAGAGATGTATCAGCTGATATCCGTTCTTCGTGAAGGAATTTCTCTAGGAGTTTTTAATAAGATAGATATAGCAAAGATTAACAAGTTAGAATTTGAGTGCGGAACTGCACAATTGATTAAGAAGCTTAAAGTAGACGATAATTTAAATGATGAGGATAGAACTTGCGCCGACTCAAGAGATAAGTTGCGGGCAAGTCTAATACGTAATTTAATTTAAGGAGGAGATTTTATGTACAATTTCAACGGTTTCACAGAAAAGGCGAATGTAGCGCTCAATTCGGCAATTAAATTTGCCGCTGAATTGGGTCACACCTATATTGGAAGTGAGCATATTCTATGCGGATTGCTTTCTTCCCCCGACAATAGCGTTGCATATACTGTTTTAAATAAGAATGGAATTACTTTAGAAGCAGTTGCAGAAAGACTAATTCAATCAGTGGGCAAGGGCATGAGGACAAAGCTAACTCCCGATGATTTCACACCTAGAAGCAAGCGAATTCTAGAGATGTCAATTGCTCAGGCAAGAATGCTCGGTCATAATTACGTTGGCACTGAACATATTCTAATGGCGATTCTAAAGGAAAGTGACAGTATTGCCGTTGTTCTAATTAGGGAGCTAGGCGGCAGTGTTAGCACGATCTTCAGTGAATGCGGCGGACAGATGTCGGGCATTGGCAGCGATGGAATGTCGGAAGAGATCGGCATGGGCCCGCAATCAATGCAAAGCCAGGGTGGTAGCAAGGGTAATCTAGATAAGTTCGGGCAAGATCTAACCGAACGGGCAAGGGCAAATAAAATTGATCCTGTAATAGGTAGAGATGAGGAAATTAATAGAGTAATTCAAGTTCTTTCCCGTCGTACGAAAAATAATCCTTGCTTAATTGGTGAGCCCGGTGTTGGTAAGACTGCAATAGCAGAGGGGCTAGCATTAAAAATAGTTAATGGTGAGGTGCCCGAAAACATCAAAGGTTTTAAGGTTTTCATGCTTAACATGACTTCAATGCTAGCAGGAACAAAATACCGTGGCGATTTTGAAGAACGTATAAAGTCGGCAATTGATGAGATGATTAAAGCTGGCGATATAATCCTATTCATAGATGAGATCCATACCATCATGCGGGCAGGTGCTACGGAGGGGGGCGCATTAGATGCTGCAAACATCCTAAAGCCACTCCTAGCTAGAGGCGAATTGCAAGTCATTGGTGCTACAACTCTAGAAGAATATCGTCAATATATAGAAAAAGATAGTGCACTTGAAAGACGGTTTGAACCGATAGTTGTTGAGGAGCCATCGGAAGAAGATGCTATTCAAATCCTATTTGGATTGCGTGATAAATATGAGGCTCACCATAAGATTAAAATCAGCGACGAAGCAGTCGAGGCAGCAGTTACACTATCGAAGCGTTATATTACCGATAGATTCCTTCCCGATAAGGCGATTGACTTAATAGATGAAGCATCATCTAAGCTTAGGTTAAAGGCATTTACTGCACCGCCGAATTTGAAGGAATGTGAAGATAAAATAAAAGGCGTTCAAAAGGAGAAAGAGGCTGCCGTTAATCAGCAGGACTTTGAAGCTGCGGCGAAACTCCGTGATGAAGAAAACAAGTTAAAAGAAGAATATGATAACTTACGCAAACAATGGGGAGAGGCAAGTGAAGAAAGTCTAGGTGTTGTATCTAGTGAAGATATTGCCGATATTGTCGCAAGTAAGACGGGAATCCCCGTAATGCAGATGACGGAGTCCGAGGGTGAAAGATTGCTACGCATTGAGGAAATTATTCACAAGCGTGTAGTTGGTCAAGAAGAAGCAGTAAACTCCATCGCTAGAGCAATTAGACGTGGTAGGGCTGGTCTGAAAGATCCAAATCGCCCGATCGGCTCATTCATCTTCCTTGGTCCAACCGGTGTAGGAAAAACTGAACTATCAAAGGCATTAGCGGAAAGCCTATTCGGTGAAGAAGATGCTATGATACGTCTTGATATGTCGGAGTACATGGAGCCGCATTCTGTTTCAAAGATTGTCGGATCACCTCCCGGATATGTTGGATATGACAGTGGTGGGCAATTAACTGAAAAAATCCGCCGCAAGCCGTATTCTGTCGTGCTATTCGACGAGATCGAAAAGGCACATCCCGATGTGTTTAACATTTTACTACAAATACTTGAGGATGGTATTCTAACCGATTCACAAGGTAGAACTGTCGACTTCAGGAATTCTGTAATAATTATGACGTCCGATGTCGGAGCAAGATTGATTACCGATCGGAAGAGTTTCGGCTTTACTGAAGTTTCACACGATGATTCAGATAATAAAGACGAGGTTATGAAGGAGCTAAGAAAGAGTTTCCGCCCTGAATTCCTCAATAGAATTGATGACATCATTGTGTTCCATAAGTTATCGAAAGAAGATATTAGAGAAGTTGCACGCATAATGCTTGAAACACTAGCTAAGAGAATGCAGGAGCTAGGAATGCAGATATCTTATACTGATGAGGCGATTGATAAAATTGCCGTTGCAGGATATGATCCTAGCTACGGTGCAAGGCCACTAAGACGTGCCATTTCATCACAAATTGAAGATATGCTATCGCAGAAGTTGTTGGAGGGTGCTATCAAATCCGGTGACGAAATCAAACTTATTATAAAGGATGATGAATTCGATATTCTCAAGGTTGAAAAGAGTCCAGCTGTGGCATCGGCATCTTCGGACGATGAATAAAGAAAGAACATCGCTAGTTCAAAACTAGCGATGTTCTTCTTTGCATCTTTATATAAATCGATTATTTTGTGAAGTAATCGACGAATTCATCCGATGCGCATGGTCTACCATAAAGATACCCTTGTGCAAGATCTACATTCAAATCAGCTAGGAAGTCCGATTGCCCTATTGTTTCGATCCCCTCCGCTAATACCGTTACCTTCATTGATTTTGCAAGATTGACAATTGCAGTTGTAATATGTTTAGATGCGATATTTGTTTCAACATCAATCACTAAACTACGGTCAATTTTCAATGTATCAATCGGAATAATCTTGAGCGAGCTAAGAGATGAATACCCGCTCCCGAAATCGTCCATCGATATAGAGCAGCCCAATTCACGAATTTCATTAAGTATCTTAATTGTTCTATCTATATCCTTCATCGCCATTGTTTCCGTCAATTCAATGTCTAGCCATTTTGCATCTAATCCCGTGCTACCGAGCACATCTTTTATAGTGCAAACTATATCAGTTTCGTAAAATTGAGCTTGTGAAACATTAACAGATATTTTAACTGCGCCGAGTCCCTCATCCTGCCACTTTTTATTTTGGCGGCAAGCTTCTCGCATTCCCCATTCGTCAATTTTAGTTATTAAGCCAATTTCCTCAGCTACTGGGATGAATGTGCCCGGCGGTACGATTCCTTTTTCAGGGTGGTTCCATCTCATTAATGCTTCAATTCCCATTAGCTTTTTTGTCTTAATGTCTACTTTCGGCTGGTAGAAAAGTGTGAATTCCTGCTCTTCGCAAGCTATATTTAATTCTTTCTCAAGTAGCTCCCTCTCAAGCATTAGGCGCTGAATATCTTCATCAAAGAATTGAAATTTAGTATTAGGAGATGACTTCGCCACCATCAATGCCATGCTCGCTTCATCAAGCATTGATATCATATTAGGTGTATCATCATTGAGCAAGCTAATTCCGCACTTAATCTCCACCTTTTCTTTTAGCAGGAGTGATAGGCTTATCCCGCCGACTGCAGCGCCGACTCGCTCAAGCAAATCGTCTACTTGTGAAATATCATCATATTTATACATCAGTGCAAAATCATCGCCACTCAGCCGTGATAGGAATGTCCCGTCGTCGATAGCTGATGCAATGCTCTTTGCCACTTCAACAAGAAGTTTGTTGCCCGCCTCATATCCGGATAGGTTATTAACTCTTTGGAATCGGTCAATATCTAGAACAATGAGCGCAACATTCTCGCTGTTTTGCTTTGCTTGTCGAACGATATTCTCTCCCTCTAATAGGAATTTTCTACGATTGGCAAGACCGGTTAGCTCATCTTGGAACGTTGTCCTATCGATGATTTTATGGACATCTTTTTGCGTTGTAACATCAATGAAAGCACCGATAATTCGAATAACTTCACCCGATGAATTTTTGGTATTCTTAAATTTCAACATGAAATAATGATAATTCCCGTCCATTGTTTTTATGCGTGTTTCTAAAACAAATGAATCTGTTAAGCCAATTGCAAGCCGATTATATTCAAACACATATTCATCAAAATCATCGGGATGAATTCTGCTTCTAATATCATTACTGTTGACCTTTTTATTCGTTTTTATACCAAATATTCGCCGTGCCTTATTGGATAGATATATATCATCTTCCATGCCTATTTCTAGCACGGTAATGCCAATTTCGGCACTTTCCATAGCTAGATTATATCGTTCCTCCGACACTGCTAAATTGTGGTTCATCTCCATCAATTCTTGCTTGAGTTGTGTGTTCCTCGTTACATCTGTTCCGACAGATAATATGTATTTTACGTCTTTTTCGTCCTTTAATAGGACACTGTTGAAAATAACGTGCATCTTCCCTTTATTCTTTGTTCTAAAGATGAATGGGCTATTGTCATTCTCAAGCGCCTTTTTAGCTAGTATATTACCTGAAATTTCATTTCCCGAATCTTTATCGTTGAAAATCTCTTTAACGATAGTAATATCAAGTACATGATAATTCCCATCAATAACGTCCCTCATATACTCGTTAAATTCTACGAAATCTAGGTCGGTATTCCAAACAATCGTCATTGACTTCGCACTTTCTAAAATCTGCTCGTAAAAGGATCTTTGCATCCCTAGATGCCTACCTACAAGTACGTTGCGTATACGCAAAATTATCAGGATCATCACCAATATTAAGATGGCTAATATCAGCAGCGCTATCTTGAGCGGAATGCTAATACCTCGATCGATCGGCACATTCTGTGTGCCTAGTTGCGTTGGCGGGTTGTAAAATACTGTCAGGATAGAATAAATTCTCATAAATCGATTCCTTTCGATAAGTTTTA
Source organism: Clostridiales bacterium (assembly GCA_012799315.1). GTDB lineage: Bacteria > Bacillota > Clostridia > Oscillospirales > Ruminococcaceae > JAAZLM01. The sequence goes on from JAAZLM010000165.1 coordinate 5,681, forward strand.
ATTCTACATATAATGTCTTTTATTAAAATAATGTAAAGGCTATGTTTTGCTTTGTGTTAGAAAAATTACAACGTTCAAATTGCATCTGAGTTAATTCTACTTAATTCGACATTATTAAGCATTTACAATTGTACCATAAGTTTCAATGTAAAGTCAACTTCACTGTATAGAATCGTCAATTGACTTTAATGCAAAATCAATGGTATAATAATCTATATAAAAAAATAAATTCAACTGTCAAAAGTAAGGAGTCATAATTTAAATGAAGAAAATGAGCAAATTTCTATCATATTACAAACCATATAAATGGATCTTTCTAGCCGATATGCTATGTGCTATGATTGCATCGGGAATTAATCTTGCATTCCCACTAATTATTCGACACATTACAAGTGATGTTCTTAGCGAGTCAACGCAGAATGTTACAGTTTATATATTGCAAATAGCTGTGCTGATGTTATTCCTAACATTCGTTGAATATTTATGTAATTATTTTATTACATCTTATGGGCATATCATGGGCTCAAAGATTGAAAACGATATGAGGAATGAATTATTTGAGCATTTACAGAAATTACCGTTAAGCTATTATGATAATCAGCAAACAGGTACTTTAATGAGTAATATTACCAACTCACTATTCGATATTACTGAACTTGCACATCACGGGCCGGAAGATTTATTAATCTCCGCCACGAAGCTAATTGGTGCATTCTTCATTCTTCTTAGCATTAATGTTAAGATGACATTGCTGCTATTTGCATTCATACCTGTGATGATAGTATTCGCCGCCTTTTATAATATTAAAATGAGAAAGGCATTCCGCAAGAGTCGTGATAGAATTGACGATATTAACGCTGGTATAGAGGATAGTTTATCGGGAATTCGAGTTGTCAAGAGCTTTGCTAATGAAGATGTTGAGCTGCACAAATTCAGAAAGAATAGCTGGTCATATGTCCTTAGTAAAGGTAATATTTATCGCATACTGGGTAAATACCATAGCGGCATAAATGCCTTTAGCTCAATTCTGCAAATTGTCGTCATTATATCGGCGGCATTCCTAATTGCAGGTGGTGAAGCCAACACCCTTGATTTAATCACATTCATCCTATATTTATCAATGTTCCTAGAGCCGATTAAGAAGTTAGTTAACTTTGCCGAAATGCTGCAAAACGGCGCATCCGGATTTGATAAATTCTATGAAATCCTAAATGTTAATCCGGATATATTCGATAAGCCCGATGCTATTGATGTTGAAAGCTTCCGTGGGGATATATCGTTTAAAGAGGTATCATTCCAATACAGTGAGGATACTGAAAAGGTATTTTCAAACATTAATCTTGATATTGAGGCAGGCGAATATATCGCCCTTGTCGGTGCATCCGGTGTCGGTAAAAGCACGATGTGCAATCTAATACCACGTTTTTATGAAGTGTCGAGTGGAACTGTATCGATTGATGGTATTAACATTCGTGATATTAAGCTGCATTCACTTAGAAAAAAGATCGGAATTGTTCAGCAAGATGTATATCTCTTTTCCGGAACTGTACTTGAAAACATTAGATATGGTAAGCCCGATGCGACCGATGAAGAAATTATCGAAGCATCAAAACGTGCATTCGCACATGATTTCATCATGGCATTCCCCGATGGATATAATACAAACATCGGACAAAATGGTGTTAAGCTATCCGGTGGACAAAAGCAAAGGCTCAGTATAGCACGGACATTCCTCAAGAATCCACCAATATTAATTTTTGATGAGGCGACATCGCAACTTGATAATGAAAGCGAAAAAG
>JAAZLM010000166.1 GCA_012799315.1 Clostridiales bacterium
AAGAAGAGGTAGAGAAGCTAACCTATGAGGTATCGAGGCTTGAATATTTAGGAGTAGAGGAGATTCTTGATATTCTCAATGATTTCTATGGTCTATGCCTTACACAAAAGGTAATTGCCGAGGGTGGCGTTGATTATGCTAGATCCGTACTTGAAAAGGCATTCGGCGCTGCAAGTGCATCCCAATATATGGAGCGAGTGACGAAGTCGTTAAAGCAAAAGGCATTCGGCTTTGTGAGGAAAGCGGACTACAAGAATTTACTTGCTATCGTGCAGAATGAACATCCGCAGACAATTGCATTAATACTGTCATATGCACGTTCGGAGCAAGCATCAATGATACTTGCGGAGTTACCCAAAGAAAAGAGAATTGATGTTGTAGAAAGAATTGCAAAGATGGATAGTGCCTCACCAGAAGTTATAAAAGCGATAGAGCGCACATTGGAGAGGAAATTCTCCTCACTTGTGATGATGGACTTCACAGAAGTTGGCGGAATTAACTATATTGCAGATGTTCTAAATCATGTTGATAGAGGAACGGAGAAACATATATTTGATGAGTTATCAACAAGGGATCCGAACCTTGTTGAAGAAATACGCAAGAAGATGTTCGTATTCGAGGATATACTCACACTTGACCCGATGGCGATTCAAACCTTTATCAAAGAAGTGGACGCAAAGGATTTGGCTGTTGCAATCAAAGGATCAAACGAGGAAGTTGCAAACATCTTATTCCAAAATATGTCCCAGAGAATGCAGGAATCCTTGCAAGCTGATATTGAGTATCTACATAATATCAGAATGCGTGATGTTGAGGAGGCTCAACAACGCATTGTTGCAGTAATTCGCCGTCTAGAAGATGAGGGAGCAATCGTAATTTACAAGGGCGGAAAGGATGAAATTATTGCATAAGGTAGTAAAGTCATCAAAGATAAATCTAACGAGCGATACAGTCGGTATTGAAAATACCGTAATACTCCCCCAAAAGACCGAGGAAAGCGGCGAGTCCGCCGATATTCTAGAAGAAGTTATCGACCATGAGGGGATAGCACGGGAAAGGGCGAATGAAATTTTAAAAGCCGCCGACGAGGAATTGAATAAGGCAAGGGCGCGGGCGCAGCAGATAATAGCATCGGCGAATGAGCAGGCAAAGAAGATTGAGGAGGATGCATTCAACGATGCATTCGATAAAGGGTATAGGCAGGGGCAGAGTGAGAGCCGTACGAAATGTGAAAGCTATATTAAGGCGGCGGCAGGGCTGATAGCTGAAATTAATAGCAAGAAAGATGCACTATTCAAAAGATATGAAAATGAAATCCTAGAAACGGCGCTTAATATAGCAGAGAAAATCACATTGAAGATAGCGGACAATGAGAAAGATGCACTTGTATCAATGATAAAGTCGGCGGCTAAGCATTTTCGCAATTCGGATTATATTAAACTCACTCTATCCGATGTCGATGTAGCAGTAGAGATAGTGTCGGATCAAGAATTCCTATCAGAAATTCTAGGAGGGATACCGTATATCGAAACGGAGTTAATCGGCGGTGGCGATGGCGGAACATTAATTCTTGATAATGGCAGTGAGATAATCGATGCATCGGTATCGGCTCAGCTTAATATGATTAGGGAAATTGCAAGCAAGTAACACATGGGGAAGGATGGGAAAATTAAATGGATTTTACCACTCTATGTGATGATATTAAAGAAGCAGATCTATATCGATATATGGGCAAGATCGAGAAGATAATCGGCATGACGATCGAAGCATCGGGCCCGATATGCAATATCGGCGATGTGTGCAGGATATATCAAAAGAACAGTAAGGACTATGTCTATGCTGAAGTTGTCGGATTTAATCAAGAAAAGGTCCTACTCATGCCCTATGCCGATATTGAGGGAATTGGCCCCGGCAGTATCGTCGACAATACCGGCGATAAACTGACTATAAAAGTCGGGGAGGAGCTAATCGGCAGAGTCGTCGATGCAATAGGTAGCCCGATTGATGGCGGCGATGAGAATGAATGCGCTGATATGGTTTCGATCGGTGGCAGTGCGGTGAATCCGCTAACAAGACCGAGGATTGACACTCCAATGTCGATGGGAGTAAAAGCAATTGACGGAATGTTGACCGTTGGCAAGGGGCAGAGGATCGGCATATTCGCAGGATCGGGCGTTGGTAAGAGTACGCTGATGGGCATGATCGCAAGGAATGTTAAGGCGGACTTGAATGTAATTGCTCTTGTCGGTGAGAGGGGCAGAGAGGTAAGAGAATTCATCGATAAAGATTTGGGCGAGGACGGAATGGCAAGAACGGTTCTTGTCGTGGCAACATCGGATCAGCCGGCTATGATGCGTAGCAAATGCGCATTAACGGCGACCGCAATAGCAGAATACTTCAAGGATAAGGGGAAGGACGTCCTATTAATGATGGACTCCCTAACAAGATTCGCTATGGCGGGGCGGGAGATAGGGCTAAGCATTGGAGAACCGCCAATTGCAAGGGGATATACCCCGTCAATATATTCGCAAATGCCAAAGCTGCTAGAACGGGCGGGCAATTTTGAAACAGGATCGATAACGGGGATATATACAGTCCTAGTCGAGGGTGATGATACGAATGAGCCTATATCCGATACCGTGAGGGGGATCCTTGATGGGCATATCGTATTATCAAGACAGGTTGCAATGCGCAACCACTACCCGGCTATTGATATATTGGGCAGTATTTCACGTCTAATGACGGAGATCGCAGATCCGCACCAAATTAAACTTGCCGGCAAGATAAGGAATCTACTATCTCTATATAATTCAAATTATGATCTTATTTCGATCGGCGCATATAAAAAGGGCACGAATCCAGCACTAGATGAGGCAATTGGCAAGATTGATAAAATAAACGACTTCCTCACACAAGAGATAAAGGAATCCTTTGACCTTGAAGAAGTGTTGCCATTAATGGAGGAAGCATTAAGATAGACATAAAGGGGGATTTATCATGAAGAAGTTTAAGTTTTCACTGGATAAGCTAAAAAGTTATAGAGAACAAATCCTCAAAACAGAAGAAAATG
>JAAZLM010000167.1 GCA_012799315.1 Clostridiales bacterium
AAAGATATAGAACACTTTTATCATCGCCAGCATATCGATTTTCTTTATCGACATGCGGTATTTCAATGCTGTGGTTTATCATCAATTCCCGATTACCAAGCAGGATTTTCCTACCTTCGATCCAGCCGCTAAGCCCTAGCGAATCTTCAAACATATAGCTTTCGACGGGGCGGAGCATATTTTTCTTGCCGGCAATGATATCAAAGAACATATGAGAGAGAACACTTTGTGCTTGAATGGCTAGGCTAGCAGCATCAAGGAAAGCATCGTCAATTTTCGTGTCGCCAAAAATTTTAAAGCCTATTAAATCTATTGACCCTTCTGGGAATAGTTGTGCGGCATCAATTAAAACGGAATTTGTTTCTGCGAAGTTCTCTATTGTTGAGTGACCCAAGATAACCGATGAATGCGGCATTAATTTCTTTGACGCTCTTGACAATGGAATGTTTGCAATTAACATAGTAGCGAATGGAGAACCTATACAAGTTATAGCAGCAAATGCTGAAAGTGCGCTATTAAGACTACTTGTTTTAATGTACGATAAAATCGCAAAAGCTATTGAAAGTATTAGTATTATCGGTGTAACACGCCTACTAAGATGGTCTGAATAGTCGAGTGAGTAGGAGTTTTTCAAGAAGTCAGTGAGGAAGTCCGTCTTTCTCATCGTCGCCAAATGGGGGAAGTCCGTCATTGTTCCTCTTGTTATATCATCGGCGACATCTTCATCTTCTACAATGGACATAGAGTATTTCTCACTATCGCCCGACACGAATCTAAAATTGCGCTTCGTTCTGCTAACTATAAGGAGTTTCCCAACGGTGTTGAATAGCAGCCCATAAATTGCGACGGTGATATAAATATTTGTATTCCCGAGTGTTAGCAATTCAGAATTAAATAGCATAATGATTGCTGATAATATACTTGAAACCATTGCAAGAGCACAGATACTATCGCTGTCCGCCTTTAAGCTAATCAGATTAGAGAATCCGCTTGATAATACGGTGTAGCATACTAATGATGACAATACCCCGAGAATTATATTCGTGTACATATAACTTTCCGGATTAATTGCTTTAGTGAGGAAATCTAGCAATGGCAGTCCGTATTCATTGGCGGCGGCAATATATAATGATGCGCCTCCCATGAAGAAAAGCATAAAAAACCTCATTAATAAGCTAATTTTAATTTGATTTAAGTCATTGATTATAGCGCCCGTATCTTCATAATTATTATAATCATCAATTTCCCTTGCGACATCGCCTTCGTCAGTTTCAATTTCATCTTGAATTTGCACATCATCACTAACGAGAACAAAATCACGAATTTTGCGTTTGCGTCTTTCTCGCAATTCTACCATTTTCTGCTGTTCAATTAGTGGATGATCTAAATTAATTTTAGCGGTGTCGGGGAGCGCCTTGCTACGATAATCCATGCTTAATTTGAAGCTATCGGATTTATCTACTTTAACGGGCGGCATAATAATTGTGTGGTCGGTACCGTGTTGGGATGCCTTTTTCCGCCGCAATGATTCTAGCAATGCGTCATTACTTCGTGCATCCTTTACCGATGTGTCAGAGATATTGTTATGCACCGTTTTGGCTATCTTTTTCCCTGCCATCTTCTCAGTCTTTTTAGGAGCGGGTGGTGGGGCATCATCAATTTTAATTAACTTTTCCACCTTGAAGGCATTTTTATTATTTTCGGGTGCTTTTTTGGGAGGGATTTGCCCAGCATCATCAATAGAAATACCGCCTCCAATTTCAATGGGGCGTTCTTTAACACCTTTATTTGGTTCTGCGTCGATCTTACCACGTGAATGCGGCTTGTTCGGCTTTTTCGATTTAACACCAGCTGATGCCGGTGGATCGCTAACATTTGATGGAGCGGTCGTCTTATTAGGTTTGTAATTTAGTATTTCATCAATATCGAAATCATCGTTCACAGTATTTTTGGCATGGTTGTCACTTGAACCGATTTCATTAAGAATATCGTCAACTGAAAAGCCCTTATTTCCTGTCATGATCGAACTCTCCTTATCATGGGTTTAGTAGATGTGTTTATATAATAACTAATGTGTCTTAATCCTTTGCCTTACAATTTCGTACATTATGATTCCTGCCGCTACCGATGCATTAAGCGAATTGATTCGTCCTAACATCGGCAAACTAACGAGGAAGTCGCATTTCTCTTTAACAAGTCTGCTAATGCCCTTGCCCTCCGACCCTATTACAATTGCAACATTGCCATCGTAATTGACTGTATCCCATTGTTCGCCGCCCATATCCGCACCGTATATCCACATTCCACGATCTTTTAATTGCTCAATTGCATCGGAAATATTCGCCACCCTTGCAATAGGGAGGACACTTGCCGCACCGGCGGAAGTTTTATATACCGTCGCATTTAGCGATGCACTCCTCCTTTTAGGAATTATCAATCCATGCGCACCGGCGGCTTCAGCCGATCTTATAATTGCACCTAAATTATGGGTATCCTCTATTCCATCGGCGATTATAATGAATGGCGGTACATCTTTTTCTTTTGCAAATTCAAACATTCTATCAATACTTGAATATTCAGCACAAGCTATCGTCGCAACGACTCCTTGGTGATTAGTGCTTT
>JAAZLM010000168.1 GCA_012799315.1 Clostridiales bacterium
CAGGATCAAGCCCGTTAGTCGGTTCGTCAAGTACGAGCAACTTTGGCGAATGCATTATCGCCTGTGCAACTCCGAGCCGCTGACGCATACCGAGCGAATACCGCCTAACCTTATCATTAATGCGGTTTTCAAGTCCGATGAAGTTGATAACTTCATCGAATCTATCTTTGCTAATGCCACCATGCATTCTAGCATAGTGCTCTAAATTGTCACGACCGGACATATATTTATACATCTCCGGATTCTCTACAATTCCGCCGACATTTGCAATAGCATCAGTGAACTGAGATCTAATACTATAACCGTCAATGTAGATTTCACCCTTAGTTAATGATGCTAGTCCTAACATCATTCTAATTGTCGTTGTCTTACCAGCGCCATTCGGAGCGAGCAATCCCAATACTTCACCCGGATAAATATCCATGCTTAAATCGTCAATAATAAGACGCTTGCCAATCTTTTTGCTAATATTTCTTATCTTAACAATTGGTTTGGCCATTGATATACCCCCATCTCTTTTTATTTAATCTACTTTAATGTTGTAAGTTAAAGTAATATAACCGTACTGTTTGTTTTAGTACGGTTATATTGTATCATATGTTTTTATATAATGCAATACCTTAATGGAAAAAGTTTCTCCTTTTATATATCCCTAATATTACCATGTGCAATCTAAAAAAGCAAGACAATTAAGAGAATTAATTGTCTTGCTTATTTTTTAATGGTGGCAAGCTTCACAATCGCTTATTTCACCGACTAATGGTGTTGGATCGATTCCTCGCCTTTGATAGTAGTCGGCAATAGCGCTCTTTATCGCCTGCTCAGCCAATACTGAACAATGTACTTTTACCGGTGGGAGTCCGTCAAGTGCCTCGACAACTGCCTTATTGCTAAGCCCAATTGCAAAGTCGATGCTTTTCCCTTTGATTAGCTCCGTCGCCATTGAAGAAGTAGCAATTGCCGCCCCACAGCCGAATGTTTTAAATTTAACATCACTTATTACATTATCATCTACTTTAATATACATTTTCATAATGTCCCCGCATTTAGCATTGCCAACTTCGCCAACGCCGTCAGCATCTTCAAGTTCCCCGACATTGCGTGGATTCATGAAATGATCCATAACTTTTTCAGAATATGACATTATTAATCCCTCCCCTTTTTTACCTACATCTATTCGTTCATTTTAGATATATCGTAACTACATCTTTCATTGATTACATCTTCATTCTTGATTATTCTCTCCCATAATGGCGACATACTCCTGAGTCTTTCAATTATGGGGGGCACCTTATCTAAAATATATTCAATATCTTCGTCAGTATTATCATCGCTAAGGCTAATCCTAAGTGAGCCATGCGCAACCTCATGCGATCTGCCGATCGATAGCAATACATGTGACGGATCAAGCGAACCGGAAGTGCAAGCCGATCCGGACGATGCACAAATCCCGTGCATATCGAGCATTAGAAGCATTGATTCACCCTCAACACCTTCGAACGAAATATTCGCATTACCGGCAAGCCTTTTTTCCTTGTGGCCATTGAGATGTGTTCTCTCCATCTTAAGGAATTCGCTAATCAGCCTATCACGCATTTTCGATAGTCGCTCAGTCCGCTCAGCCATTGTAGAAACAGCTTCTTCAACTGCTACACCTAATCCGACTATTCCCGCTACATTCTCCGTGCCGGCACGCTTCCCTCGCTCCTGTGCGCCGCCCTCGATAAAATTCGTCAGTACGATGCCTTTACGAACATAGAGCGCTCCGATGCCTTTAGCAGCGTGGAGTTTATGCCCCGACATAGATAACATATCAATATTCTGCTCAACTACATCTATCTCTACATTGCCAACTGCTTGTACAGCATCGGTGTGGAATACTACACCATGGCGGCGGCAAATTTCACCAATCTCTGAAATTGGTTGAATTGTGCCGATCTCGTTATTGGCATACATAATTGATACAAGTGCGGTATCTTCACGAATTGCCGTCTCTACATCGGCAGGTGATACAAGCCCATTGCTATCTACATCGATATATGTTACATCCCATCCCCTTTTTTCAAGCGATTCTACTACATGCAGAACAGCATGATGCTCGAAAACAGATGTGATGATATGATTCTTTCCTTTTGCTTTTAGCCTGTCGCATAGTCCTTTAATTGCCCAGTTGTCCGACTCCGATCCGCCACTAGTGAAGAAAATCTCACTAGCATTAGCGCCGATTGCTTTCGCAACCTTTTCCCTCGATTCTTCCACTGCATTTCTGGCATCTCTGCCAATTGAATATACGCTTGAAGCATTACCATAATGCTCCGTTAGATACGGCAACATTGCATCAATGACTTTCTTAGATGTTTTTGTCGTTGCTGCGTTATCGACATATACTACACATCCCATTGTTACCACTCCTTCTTTGCTATGTACGTTGATTTAATTATATACCTTTTTGGTATACATTACAACCCCTGATCTATATGTTATTAGAAAATTCATCTCTTTTTAACACTGCTAGGCTATCGGCACGCTCATTTTCAGGATGCCCAGCATGCCCCTTTACCCAGATGAATTCAATATCGTGAATATCATTCAAGTCCAGC
>JAAZLM010000169.1 GCA_012799315.1 Clostridiales bacterium
ACCATCGCAATACCCGTAGACTACATTATCCAAGTCGTAGTCTTCCTTTCTGTTAAATTTTTTGTGTTCATTCTTATTAAATGCCGTATGGCAAATAATCATGTTGTACTAATTGTATTGTATATGTATTCCACATATATAATTATACCTGCCCATGTGATAGAATTGTGTTAGCTTTTAGAAAAGCATAAGAAAAGGACGTATTTCCCCTCAAATTATCGACACTTTTACCAAAAATTTTACCCACACTGCTAATCTCCTATGGAATTTGCATTATGTCATTGAATATATCGGTGCTTAATGCTATAATACATACATAGTTACTTTAGTTTTTTACGTACAACAATATGCAGCAATTACATAGAGGAGTTAACATGATGAAGAAGATTTTCACACTAATATTGATGATTGGCATGGCATTGTCAATAATATCATGCGGTAAAAAAGAAGATGCTGATGATGTGATCAAACTGCCAATAATTGAGGCGAACAAGATTAAATATTCTACCGAAACGGCAAGGAGCGGATACCTAGCTATAAAGCAGAACGTATTCGGTGAAGTGGGATACCCGTTCATTACGACACTTTCTTTTTCGGGAGTCGAGGGTAATATTAAAGAAATAAAGGTCGAACAGGGGCAGGAAATTTCCACAGGTGACGTCATTGCTATTATCGAAAGTGGCGAATATGAGAAAGAACTGCAGGAGCAAAAGAATAAGACCGAGCAGGCGAGATTAAGGGTTGAAGTATTAGTGGGGGAAAAGGCGGATAAAGATGAAATTTCATTCGCTAAGATCGACCACGAGATAGAACTTGCAAAATTGGAGAAAGCTCAGCAGAATCTAGCGAATTGCACATTGAAATCCCCAATGAACGGAAGAATAGAATGGCTAGAAGAATTCTTTGAAGGACAGCATATAAAAGATGGCGAACTAATATGCGGCATTGCCGACACGACTAAACCATTTGTCTATTTCTATAATGAAGATGCATCGATGTTTCGCCATGGGATGAGTGCTACAATTATTACAGATGATGATTCCTATAAGGGGAAGGTGATTTCCGCACCAGCATCCGCTCCCTATGGTGCTAGTCATGAAGCTGCAAATATGGTAATAATCGATTTAATAGATGAAATTAAGCTTGATAATCTTGAAAAAAGCCCGAATTTGCCGGAGGACAATCGAGATGAATCCAGAAGGGATGGCATCGCACCGATCTCAGAGGGGAAGGTTATTGTTGAAATAATTATCGAGGAGAGGGATGGAGCGATTATTATTCCATCCGCCGCAGTGCTGAAATTCTCAGGCCGTCAATACGTAAATTTACTCATGGGCGATGTGAAAATCGAAACAAATGTTGAAGTAGGATTAGAAACAGAGGAAGATGTCGAAATAATTAGCGGTATTCGTGAAGGCGATAAGGTGATTCTCAATTAAAATTCACCCAAGCAACAAAAAAATATAAAATCATAACCACCATTCAAGTTAAAGAATGGTGGTTTTTCTTGTGACGGAACAGAAAAACTAGCAATTTGACCATGTAAAACATAAATGATGATTGTTGTAGATAACACACAAAACAGATAAAATTAGATACCATTTAATTACAATGTAAACCTTTTCAAAAAACTAGTAACGCATCATTTATTAACCATAGAGAAAAGAACATCACTTAATGTTGTATATTGTCGAAACGTGTCAAAATTGCCCGTTGCGAATATGCATTGACATTACTTCTGCTTAGTGGTAATTTATCAGTAGAGTATAAGGACAAGTAGTGAGCACTGCTAACACGATAAAGAGCGGGCAAAATAAACTTCTTTAATTCGTACATATTATAAAATGCCCGATAGTTAGTTAGCAGTATAATTAAGTGCAGACTTGTGAACAACTCATATTAAGACATAGCAAATTCTTTAGACTTGCCAGGAAGGAAGGTGGATACCTGAGCACATTGAGCAAAATTTATTTTAATGTGTAATGCGCAGTAACAAGAATAGCGATATGTTTTATGGTAGGAGTTATTCACTTGTTTATAAAAATAAGGGGGTTATCAAATGTTTAGAAGAATGTTCACTAAAATGTCGGCTTTTGGTATTATGCTGGCATTAGTGCTAACATCT
>JAAZLM010000170.1 GCA_012799315.1 Clostridiales bacterium
CTGTTTGGAATCCATCAACTATGCCTTGCTTGAAAATGCCGTATTTGTACCTAATGCCATATCCATTGAGTGGTAGATTCAGTGTTGCTGCACTATCAAGAAAACAGGCTGCTAATCTGCCAAGTCCACCATTACCCAATGCTGCATCTTCTACCTCTTCTAAATCCCTTAAGCTAAAACCATGGCTTTTCAAAACCTCGTCTACTTCATCAAGAATCCCTAGACAAAGTAGATTGTTAAAAATTGTTCTTCCCATTAAGAACTCAGCGGAAAAGTAACTTGCTTTCCTACTATTTAGATGTTCCTGCGTGCTCCTTGCCCAATTCTGTGAAATTCCATCCATTATGACCTGTGAAATTTCCTCGTGAATCTGCTGCGGTGTTGCATCTTTCGGTAGAGTCCCTAACACCTGATCCAATTGGTTTCTTAAAGTCATTTTAACCATTTGCTCCTCCTATCGTCTACATAGCTTAGTAAGCTTTTTTATCTTATGGGCTAGTCTGGGGGAGAAATCTGATTTCAACGCTCTCCATCTCCAATTTTGCCCAACAGTTGATGGTATGTTCATTCTCGCCTTGCTGCCAAGTCCTAAGAAATCTTGCATCTGTGCAATGGCTGTATCCGCTGTACTCGACCATGCAAGTCGAATTATCGCCCATGGGAGTTTGCTCTTTCTTTTTATATCAAGATAATCCATAGCGAACTTTATTTCTTCCTTTGTTGCTGACTTTACCCACCCTGTAATAGTTTCACTATCGTGGGTACCAGTATAAACAACGCAGTTGCTATCTTTATAATTCTGTGGTAGATAAACACTATCGGCATTAGGATCGAATGCGAATTGCAAGACCTTCATACCGGGGAATCCCGTATCCTCAAGCAATTTTTCAACCGAATCGGTGATAAATCCTAGATCCTCAGCTATAATTTTAGTTTTGCCAATCTCATTCTCTATCGCATTGAATAGATCTATCCCCGGTCCATCACGCCATACACCATTCTCGGCAGTTTTATGACTATATGGAATTGCATAATATCCGTCGAACCCTCTAAAATGATCTATTCTGACTACATCGTATATCGTAGTGGCGAACTCGATTCGCTTAACCCACCATGAAAATTTGTCTTTTTTCATTCTATCCCAGTTGTAGAGGGGATTCCCCCATAATTGGCCAAGGGGAGTAAAACAATCCGGCGGGCAGCCTGCAACTTCAATAGGATTTAAATCCTTATCAAGTATGTATAATTCAGGCTCGCACCAAACTTCAACACTATCATACGCAACGTATATCGGTATATCGCCGACTATTTCAATGCCGTTTTTATTGGCATATTGCTTTAGATTCGACCACTGCTCGAAAAATTTGAATTGCATGAACTTCCACATTTGGATTTCGTCAGATAACCTATTATTTGCATCTGCTAGGGCATTTTCTTTACGGTGAACAAGATCGTCGCTCCATTCTATCCACGGTCTACCACCATTTTCAAACTTCAGCGCCATGAATAGAGCATAGTCATCAAGCCAAAATTTATTTTCCTTTATAAATTTAAGATATTTATCCGATTCATCCCCATTAAAATTATTCGATGCTATTTTTAATACTTTAAATATGTTATTGTAAATCTTACCATAATTGACATATCTCTTATTATCGTACCAGTCCAAATCTTTATAATCACTATCGGAAAGGAGTCCCTCTTCATTCAATATATCTAGATCTATGAAGTATGGATTCCCCGCAAAAATCGAAAATGATTGATATGGCGAATCGCCGAATCCGGTCGGCACAACGGGCAGAATCTGCCAATACTTCTGATCGCATTCTACAAGGTAGTCTACAAAGTCATAAGCCTCTTTACCCATTGTTCCAATTCCATATGGCGATGGTAAACTCGAAATATGCAGTAAAATACCGCTTTTACGCATATGCATTCTCCTTACTTAAACCGCTTAACCGAATCCCCCTCTTGCAATGTTGCCTCTAATAAAACATGGCTAGCTGGTTTATTTTTCTCTATCATATCCATTAGTAAATTTATACTTATTGCCGCAATTTCCTTCTCCGGTTGGGAAATTGTAGTTAATCTAGGAGTGTAATAATTAGCAAGTTCAATCCCGTCAAATCCGATTACTGAAACATCTTCGGGTACTTTTTTCCCTAAATCGTTCAGCGCTCTAATTGCTCCCATTCCCATAATATCCGACATTGCAAAAATTGCGGTTACGTCGTTATTCTTAGCTAACAATGCTTTTGTAGCTTCATATGCAGCGGAAATTGAGAATTTACTCTCAACATAGGTATCACTATCAAAGTTGGCATTGTTCTTTTTAAAGCTATTTTTGCAACCATCAAGTCTTAGTAAAGCGGCATTTGCCTTATCAAATTCACCGCTGATTATTCCAATTTTTTTATGCCCACTATCGAAAAAGTGATCGATCGCCTTCTCCGCACCGCTCATATCATTTACACAGACACTCGATAAATTGGCAAATTCTAACTCCCTAGCATAGGTAGTGCTTAGAACACAAGGTATCTTAATACCATCGAATTCTTCTTTGAAGAAGTTGATATTACCAGCAAGGAAGATGATCCCGATTGGCTTTTGTTCAATGCAAAGACGGAGTGCCATCTTAACCTCATTATCATCTTCACCGATATAATGCACTATCGCACTTATCCCCGCCTTATCGGTGGCAACTTGGATATGTTCTATAATAGTTGAGAAGAATAGGTTGAAACTACCCTTTACGATAATTAAGATGTTCTTGCTAACATTTTGCTTGAGCTGTCTTGCGTTAGCATTGGGAACATAATTATATTTCTTGACGATTTCATTAATCTTTTTCTTTGTTTCCTCGCTGATGTCTTTGTGTCCGTTCAGGGCTCTTGATACTGTGCTAACACCATATCCCGATAATCTTGCTATGTCTTTAATAGTCACACTATCAATCCTCTCGAAATTCTTTTCTTCCGGGAACGTTACCGGTAACGATTCCTATATTAGCATATCAAATATGAAAAATCAATGGCTTTTAAGCATTTTCGTCATAATGCATTAAGAAATTTATATTTGTTGTACATTATAAACAAGTAAAGTTTTGTTAACTAACATAAAAACTGCACTTGAAATAAATAAATTTACGTATATAATGGTAGTTACATTTATTGAATCTGGGAGGTGTTTCTAATGTTCGAGATTAGTAGCGAAATGCTAGGCATGGAATACGGTGCTATTTACACTGAGAATTCCACTACATTCAGATTATGGTCACCTACATCGCAGTCCGTATCTTTGCAGCTATATAAAGATGGAAATTACGGTGATGCCTATGAAATTCATACCATGGATAGACTGGATAGCGGCATTTGGGAGGTTGAAGTAAACGGCGATCTTGACGGTATATATTATACATATCGGATCGGCAGCGGTAATTGCCATCATGAAGTTGTCGACATTAATGCGAAAGCTGTCGGTGCTAATGGAATGCGTGGCATGGTGGTGAATATGAACGATACTAATCCCCTCGGGTGGGAGGATCAAAATAGGATTAAATTAGATCACTACACCGATGCAATTATATATGAAGTTCATGTACGGGATTTCTCCATTGATGAAAGTGGCAATTTTAATTTTAGGGGGAAGTTCCTTGCCTTCACGGAAACGGGACGGACAAATACACAGGGCGATTCAGTCGGGCTTGATAGCTTGATTGAACTTGGTATTACTCATGTTCACCTACTACCATCATATGATTTTGAGTCAATTGATGAGCTTAATCTAGAAAAGCCAGCCTTTAACTGGGGATATGATCCGCAGAATTATAATGCACCTGAAGGCTCATATTCAACCAATGCAAGGGATGGACACATTAGAATTAAGGAGCTAAAATTACTAATTAAGACGCTGCATGATCATGGCATCGGCGTTGTTATGGATATGGTTTATAACCATACTTACCGAGCAATTGATTCAAGCTTCAATAGAATTGTTCCAAATTATTATTACCGATTCAGCGGTGATAAATTCTCAAATGGATCCGGTTGCGGGAATGAAATTGCGTCCGAACGTGAAATGGTGAGGAAATTCATCGTTGATAGTGCATCATTTTGGGCAAGAGAATATAAAATTGATGGGATCCGCTTTGATCTAATGGGCTTGATGGACATTATAACTTTGCAAGAGATTGAACGCACAATCCGAAAATTCAATCCCAATTTCATCATATATGGTGAGGGGTGGACTGCTGGCGACACTCCGCTAGAACATGAATTACGTGGGATAAAGTCCAATGCAAAAAAGATCCCCAATATAGCCTTCTTCAATGATAATTTCCGTGATGCGATTAAGGGCAATGTTTTCGATAGTAGGGATAGAGGTTATGCAAATGGTAATGTTGGTGCTTCCCATCGCATCAAATATGGGATTGTCGGCGCCATACCGCATCATCAATTGCGTGAATCGATCGATGATTCGTGGGCAATTTCACCGTGTCAATCCGTCAATTATGTTGAGGCGCACGATAATTTAACCCTATGGGATAAATTCTCTGTATCGAATGCCGATGATAGCCATGAAGATAGAGTAAGAATGGCGAAACTATCGGCAGCGATAATATTCCTTTCACAAGGCATTCCTTTCATTCAAGCGGGACAGGAATTCCTACGCTCAAAAGGCGGCGACGAGAATAGCTATCAATCGAGTGATGAAATCAACAGTATTAAGTGGAATTCTAAAACAAAGTATTATGATGTTTTTAGCTACTATCGTGGATTAATCGAGTTTAGAAAAAAGCATGATGTGCTACGTTTAATCAGGCAAAATTATGTCAATGAGCGTTTATCTTTTGAAGAAAATCTACCCGACAACATTATCGGATACACTTTAACAAAAGATGAAGAAAAGCATATAAAAGTCTATTTTAATTCTGGTAAATCTACCGTAAAAGTCGCCCTACCGCCCGCACAATACAGTATATATATCAATGAAAACCATGCAAGCACCATACCTTTACACACCGTTAGCGGCGAGATCGATATTCCTCCAATTTCGGCAATTGTTGTTGCAAATTTTTAAGGGCAAAAAGAAACAGCAGTGGGATCCCACTGCTGTTTTTCTAATTTAAATTAATCAATTACTTCCTTCATCTTTGTTGTTTGGCGCTGTGCCATCACCAATTTATAATACACTCCGCCATTGCGCATTAGTTCCTCATGCGGCCCCATTTCCGCTAGTCTGCCTTTATCAAGCACTATCAATTTATCAGCGTTACTCAATGTTGATAGTCTATGAGCTATTGCAATAGTTGTTCTGCCTTCGATCAATCTTGATAATGCCTCCTGAATATTGCGTTCAGTTTGCGTATCAAGCGATGCGGTCGCCTCATCAAGGATTAGTATTTTCGGATCGTGCAGAATTGCCCTTGCAATTGCAATCCGCTGACGTTCCCCTCCCGATAGGGAATAACCCTTATCGCCGACTCTCGTATTATATCCTTCGGGCAATTTTACTATGAAGTCATGGGCGTTGGCGATTTTCGCCGCTGATATAATCTCCTCAAAGGAGGAATCTTCCTTCGCATATCGGATATTATCATAGACACTGCCGTCGAATAAAAATGTCTCCTGCAGTACGACGCCTACCTGCGTTCTTAGGCTATCTTGCGATAAATTCCTGATGTCGATGCCATCGATGAGGATCCTCCCTTGTGTGCAGTCGTATAAGCGCAAAATCAAATTGATCATTGTACTCTTCCCTACTCCGGAATGCCCGACGATACCGATCATTTCACCTTGCTTTATTTCGCAGGAAATACCTTTTAACACGGGATTATATACCTTATATCCAAAATACACATCATCAAATGTGATGTCGCCCTTAATGTCGATATCTAATGCATTCTCACTATCGGCAACATCTGTATCCTCGTCAAGAATTTCAAAAACACGACTGACACTTACAGTTGTATCTGCTAGAATTCGAGGTAGCTCTATTAGCCATCCCAATGGGCCATAAATCATAGCAACATATGTTGTATATTGCACAAGTTGCCCCAATGTCAACGTCTGATCGAGAACCATCGAACCACCTATTAGCAGAACTAGATAGCTACCTATTGAAAGGATATATCGTGAAAAAGGCATTGTCAATAGCCATACAATATCGGCATTTCTGATGCTTTTTGCCCAATTCATTGATGCCTTTTCATGCTGGTCAATAGCATATTTTTCTGTTCCGTACGATTTAACAACACGGATTCCATTCAATGTATCATGTAATACTGTCGAATGTCGTGTGCTCATTCTCCAGACTCGTCCGTATCTGATGCTCATAACATTGAATAGCTTAACATTGAAGAATATCACTATCGGTATCGGCGCTAATACGAATAGCGCTAATTTTGGATTCATTACAAAAATTAATATCGATAGCATTGTGACTGAAAACAATCTCACTATTAGCTCTTTACCGTTCTGTGATATGAATTCCTGTAATTTCATTGCATCGTTTGATACACGTCTTATCAAACCGCCGGTAGTTCGTTTGGAAACCGATGACATTGACAATTTCTGCACCTTAGCAAATACCTCTTGCCTTAGATCCTTACCGATTGAAAGCGCCATTTTGAAGCTTGCTTTCATATTCACGACTTCGAAAATCCATGCAAGTAATATGATACCGACAAGCATACCGCAGATAATAAGGAAGGAATGCAGGTCCTTGTTTCTCGGGATTACAAAATCATCAATAATCGTCCTCTGGAGTCGTGGCTGTATAATCCAAATAACTTCTGTTAGGATCGTGCATAATAATGCAAGTGCAAATAGCCATTTATAGGGCTTCGCCCTTTTAATTAATTTTAGGAACACTTCGGACTTCTTAGCGCAGAATGGGCATATAGTTTCACTATCGAGTGGTAGTCCGCATTTCGTACAACTGGGTTCGCTTTGATCATCGTCTGCGAAAAGTTCGCCAGTCCTCTTATAGAATTCTAGAATCTTGCACAATTCTGCATAGCGTATGAAGTATGTCTGTGTAAATGCACAAAGGAATTTGCGCTGATCCCCTTTTCTGCCGACTAACATACTACAGCCAATTAATTGTTCACATATGTATTCATCAAAATAATCAAGTGGATATTTCTCGGTAATATCATCATCTAGGTAGATTCTGATTTCATTATCCGTGATTACACAATGCCCATTCACCTTTTTCGTTCTAGTGTTTAAGTCATACGGTATTGAGAAAGTAGCATTTTCTTCACCTTTCGGTGTAGATAGTTTTAGATTCAAGGTTTCACCCCTTAGTTTCGTTCTAATAAAATTTATCGCTCAGTCTATACAAACATATCTATATTGTTCTTGCTTTTCTTATCAAGCGATCTAATATCTGGGCAAGTATATTTATTGCCATCAGCATCGACAACATAAAGTTCAGTCGGGCTAATTAACTTAAAGTTCGAATACCAATCCCTAATACATAGGGTTTTCTTGCCGGCATTCGTATCTACTTTGACAAAGATATATCCACGCATATTATCCCTGATCGAATAAATTCTTGTTATCTCAGGCATATAGTACTTGAATTTTAGGAAATTATCCGCTATTTCGAATTGCTCACCTTGCAATTCGTTAATATCTCTAATTACCCCAATTTCGTGGAATTGCTCCTCATCATCTTCATACGAAACACTTATATACTCTGTCTTTGTCTTAAAGGGTAAGAGCCTAGTCAAATTCACCTTTGAATACACCTGCTCACCATCGTCAAGTGTTAGGAATCCGCTCTCCTCAAGGCTGAAATTCAGCTTCTCCGGATCAAGAATATGTAGCTCATCAAGTTCAAAAATTTCATTCTCCAAATTTATATTCAAGATATCGTCCTCCTCGTTCTATTAATTGGCTCCAATAAATTTAAGTGAATCAGCTTGTAATTTATATAAATCATAGTACTTACCCTTAGTGCTAATTAGCTCATCGTGGGTGCCAATCTCTTTTAGCTCACCGTTCTCAATTACGCATAACATATCCGCATCACGCAGTGTCGATAGTCTGTGTGCGATTGAGATAATCGTTCGACCTTGCTTTAGGCTATCAATAGCAATTTGAATCTTTCTTTCTGTTCTTGTATCCATTGAGGCAGTCGCTTCATCAAGAATTAAAATATTCGGCTTCTGGATAATGGCACGAGCAATAGAAATTCGCTGTCGTTCACCGCCGGAAAGCGACATTGCCCCTTCGCCGATTTTAGTGTCATATCCATCTGGCAATTTAGTGATGAATTCGTGCGCATTTGCCGATTTTGCTGCTTCTATAACTTCCTCCATTGGCGCATCGGGGCGGGCATAACGGATATTGTCCGCAATAGTGCCAATGAATAAATAAGTTTCTTGCGATACGATACCGATATTCCTGCGTAAATCTTCTGTTGCAATATCCTTGATATTGACTCCGTCTACCAATATTTCCCCGCCGGTCACATCATAGAGTCTAGCGATGAGGTTAATTATCGTCGATTTACCTGCTCCAGTTTTACCAACAATGCCGAACATCTGCCCAGCCCTAACCTTTAAAGATATGTCTTTGATGATTGGTCTTCCTGCCTCGTATTCAAAATTGATGTTCTTAAGCTCAATATTTCCGCTCATATCTTCTATTCTGACTGGATTTTCACTTTCACGAACGGTCGGCTCACCGTCAAGAATCTCAAACATTCTGGAGGCAGCATCGGCGCATCTTGCCCATCTGTC
>JAAZLM010000171.1 GCA_012799315.1 Clostridiales bacterium
ATGCGGTGATTTATTTCTTCTTAATTATAGGATTTAACTACTTCTATGTAGCAACCCAGTATAATCCGATAGAAATTGCCAATAATCTCCGTAAAAACAATGGTGGTATTCCGGGAATTCGTCCTGGCAAGCCAACATCGGACTTCATAACCAAAGTGCTATCGAAAATTACTCTACTTGGTGCGATGTTCCTTGGCGTCATTGCTGTTACACCGATTTTCTTCACAGCGGCATCGGGGCTGAACATTGCTCTAGGAGGAACATCAATACTTATCGTTGTTGGTGTAGCACTTGAGACAGTTCGCACGCTTGAATCTCAAATGATGATGCGTCACCATAAGGGATTCCTTGAATAAAAGTGGGGGAATAGATAGAATGAACTTAATTTTACTGGGCGCTCCCGGTGCGGGGAAGGGTACACAGGCTGAAGCAATTTGCAATAAGCTCGGTATACCTGCGATCTCGACGGGAAACATTATCCGTGAGGCGATAAAGAATGGCACTAAAACAGGACTAGAGGCTAAATCCTATATGGATGGCGGTGGACTTGTCCCTGATGAAGTGGTAATCGGCATCATAAAAGAGCGTCTTCAAGATGATGACTGTAAGAGTGGATTTATTCTTGATGGATTCCCAAGAACTGTCGCACAGGCCGAGGCGCTGGACGGAATGGGCGTCAATATAGATAAAGTTATCGAAATATTCGTTCCCGATGAGAAGATCAAACAAAGATTATCGGGTAGACGTGTATGTGAATCATGCGGCTCATCATACCACACAGTATATAAGCCAACGAAACTAGAGAACGAATGTGATAGCTGCGGCGGGAAGACCGTTCTTCGTAAGGACGATCACCCCGATACAGTCGCACAACGCTTGAATGTTTACCATGAGCAGACCGCTCCGCTAAAGGGCTATTACGAGAAGCAGGGTAAACTCGTTACAGTAATCGGACAAGAAGAAGTTGCCGATACAACGAAGTTGACATTAGAGGCGGTTGAGGCGTAATATGATTCCTATTAAGAGCGCATCGCAAATCAAAAGAATGAAAGAGGCTTGCAGAATTTCTGCACAAGCATTAGAGGTTGCTGGGAAGTCAATTTGTGATGGTATGAGCACGAAAGAGCTTGACAATATCATCAACAAATTCATCGTATCGTGCGGAGCGAAACCATCGTTCCTAGGATATGGCGGATTCAAGGGTACGGCTTGCATTTCAATCAACGATGAAGTGATCCACGGGATCCCGTCACGGCGCAGGATTATCAAATCCGGCGACATCGTTAGCATTGATGTTGGTGCGTATTATGATGGCTTCCACGGTGATAATGCCTATACTTTTGCGGTGGGTGAGATTTCACCAGAGGCTAGCAAATTACTTGATATTACAGAGGAGTGCCTATATAAGGGCATCGAACAGGCAAGGCCGGGAGCAAGAATTGGCGATATATCGAGCGCCATTGAAAGACATGCGACGGCACATTCGCTAGGTGTAGTTAAGAAATTTGTCGGTCATGGAGTTGGCGCAGATTTACACGAGCCGCCCGATGTTCCCAATTTCGGGGTGGCGGGCAGAGGGCCACGCCTTACAGAAGGCATGACACTAGCCATTGAACCGATGATTAATTTAGTCGGTGACGGTGTTGTCATCATGCCGGATAAGTGGACGGTTAAAACCGCAAGTGGCAGTCTTTCTGCACATTTTGAGCATACAATTGCGATAACATCCGATGGTGCGGTCATTCTCACCAAACCATAAAGGAGGCAGCTGTATGGGAATTATCAAGGGAATGGTAGTTAAATCAGTAGCAGGTCACGATAAAGGGAGTTTCTACACAGTAGTAGATATTGCCGACGGGGTTGTTTATATTGCCGATGGCAAAAGGCGAAAGCTTGAAAAGCCAAAGCGCAAGAATCCAAAACACGTTAAAGTGACTAAGACAATATTAGAATTGGACGGCATGACAAATAAGAGGTTGAGGAGCAGTCTTTCAG
>JAAZLM010000172.1 GCA_012799315.1 Clostridiales bacterium
CCCGATAAAGCCTATTGGGATACCGATGTTGAATATCAGCCCGTATATAGACTTAGCCAAGATTTAGATGAATCCATCAACTTAATGGCGGAGGTTGAGGAACTTCTCAGTAGATTGCCAGGGCTTGATTGTGGTTCGTGCGGCGCCCCGTCTTGCAAGGCTCTAGCAGAAGACGTTGCTAGGGGCATTGCAAAAGAAAAGGATTGTATTTATATTCTCAAGGACTACATACATAGATTATCCGATGAAATTTCAAATTAAAAAGGTGTGAAATATAATGCAAATTAGCGAGATTGCCAGTAAAAGCGGCTTCACAATAATAAATCGTGGTCAAGATATAGAGGCATATACAGTATATTGCTGCGATTTACTCAGCATTGTAATGAGTAATGCGCCCGAGGGGGCGATCTGGTTCACCGTAATGGGTAATGTAAATTCGGTAGCTGTCAGTGTCCTGTCCGATATTGCTTGTATAGTGTTAGCGCATGGCTCATCTCTTGATGAAGATGCTATGCAAAAGGCGAAGGAGCAAGATGTATGGGTGTTGCAAACCGAACTACCTATATTTGACGCTGCAAATACCGTAAATAGGCTAATCAATGCTTAGGCTATCATATGATTTACATATTCATTCGTGCTTGTCACCATGTGCCGAGGACGATATGACTCCGAGCAATATTGTCGCAATGGCCGCACTCAAGGGGCTTGACATTATAGCGATCTCCGACCATTGTTCTGCTAGGAATTGCCCCGCCCTATTTGAATTAGCCGGGCAGTATGGCATAATACCAATAGCAGCGATGGAGGTTAGCACGCATGAAGAAATACATTGCCTATGCCTGATGCCGACATTGGAATCAGCATTAGCACTTGATGAAATTGTATATTCAAGATTACCTGCGATAAAGGACGAGAAAGGCATTTTTGGCAAGCAAATAATCGTCGATAAAGATGAAAATATCATTGGGGAAGTCCCGCACCTTCTTTGGAATGCCACATCAATAGGATTCGATGAATTGCAAGATATTGTCCGCTCATTCGGTGGGATATTCATTCCTGCGCATATTGATAGAAAGAGTGCATCGGTAATATCACAATTAGGATTCATACCGCCGGATAGTAAGTTCGATTGTGTCGAGGTAAAAGACATATCGAAGATTGACGAACTTACGAAAGCGAATCCTATACTGAAAAAGATGAATATTATAACGAATTCAGATGCTCATTCGCTAGGGGATATGAATGAGGCGGTGAACTATATTAAGGCAAAATCAAGAAACATAGAAGATATATTCCAAGCGATTTTAGAGATGAATATAATATAAAACATTAAAGTGTTAAGATAACGCAAAAACAACGATTTCTTACGGGAAATACCATTGACAATAAAGCAAAATTATTGTATAATCACTTTAGCACATAAAAGCTTTAAAGCAGTTGGAGCAAAAAGCGTTAAAGTAGAGAATTAAGGGGGATTATAAATGGCAAGCTGGATATTGCTGGTGATTTACTTTATTGTGATGGTATCAATCGGAATTTACGCACATCACAGGACGAAGAATGTTGAAGATTTCGTACTTGGTGGTAGGACAGTTGGCCCGTGGCTGACGGCATTCGCATATGGAACGTCGTATTTCTCGGCGGTGGTATTCGTCGGATATGCTGGGCGATTCGGCTGGGATTATGGTATATCCGCAGTTTGGATCGGTATTGGTAATGCCTTCATAGGCAGTCTATTGGCGTGGGTAGTTTTAGGTAAGCGCACACGCATAATGACGAAACATCTAAAAGCATCGACCATGCCGCAATTCTTTGAAAGAAGATATAATTCTAAGGCGCTTAAAATCGCATCGGCTGCGATTGTATTCATCTTTTTAATTCCATATACAGCATCGGTATATAATGGTCTTTCAAGATTATTTGAAATGGCATTCAATATAGACTATACTATATGTATTATTGGTATGGCTGTTCTAACAGCGATCTATGTAATTCTCGGTGGCTATATGGCGACAGCTATTAGCGATTTCATACAGGGGATCATCATGCTTGGCGGTATTGCAGCGGTAATTGCTGCAGCGCTCGCATCAAAGGGCGGATTTTTCTCAGCTATGACACAATTGTCGGAGGGGGTAAGCACCACACCGATTACCGAAGGAATGAAGGGCGCATTTGTATCGATACTAGGGCCCGATCCACTGAACCTATTAGGGGTAGTTATATTAACATCGCTCGGTACATGGGGATTACCGCAGATGGTACATAAATTCTATACAATAAAAGATGACAGATCGATCAAAATAGGTACGACAATTTCTACAATATTTGCAATTGTAATTGCAGGTGGCTCATATCTACTTGGCGGATTCGGCAGAATATTCGTTACAGAGGCGGAAATAACAATTGAGGGAACATCTAGACTATCATATGATATGATAATTCCTAAATTGCTTGAAACATCGCTACCCGATATATTAATCGGTATTGTAGTCGTTCTTGTATTATCGGCATCAATGTCGACGCTATCGTCACTTGTATTGACATCAAGTTCGACTCTAACACTTGATTTTATAAAACCATTCGTACTTAAAAAGATGGATGAGAAGAAACAAGTTTTAACAATACGGATTTTCATAGCATTCTTCATCTTATTATCGGTGATTATTGCAGTTAATCCAAATACATATATTTCTACATTGATGTCGATTTCATGGGGAGCATTAGCAGGAGCATTCCTTGCGCCGTTCGTATACGGGATATTCTGGAAGAGGGTTACAAAGGCGGCAGTATGGGCATCATTCATTAGTGGTGTTGGGATCACAGTTGTCCATATGTTCATCTTTAGTCTAGGACTATTCCCAGATATGAAAGTACCTCAAACTAGCTTTAGCATCGCATCGCCAATAAATGCGGGAGCAGTGGCAATGCTAGTCGGTCTTGTAATAGTGCCAATAGTAAGTGTACTAACGAAAAAACCGGACGAAAGTCAGGTTGAAGAAGTATTTGAATGCTTTGAGCTTGAGAGAGCAGCATCAAAATAAATAATTAATGGAATAAGGGGTTAGCAATGTTTTTTCAAAAGGATATTGAAACAATGCCAAGACAGGAGATTGAGAATCTTCAGCTTGACAGAATGAAGTGGCTGGGAAAATACTGTTATGATAATGTGCCGCTCTATAAAAAGAAAATGGATGATGTAGGATTCGCACCTGATAAATTTAAGGTATTATCCGATATTGAATATCTACCATTCACAACTAAGGAAGATATTCGTGATACATATCCTTTTGGATTATTTGCAAAACCGATGAAAAAGATTGTGCGCCTACATGCATCGTCGGGCACAACGGGTAAGCCAACGGTAGTAGGATATACTAAAAAAGATCTTGATATGTGGGCGGATGTTGTCGCAAGATTATGCGTTGCCGCTGGTGCATCCGATGAAGATATAGTGCAGATTGCATTCGGATACGGGCTATTCACCGGTGCGCTCGGACTGCATTACGGACTTGAGAAAATTGGCGCTACGATAGTGCCAACTTCTAGCGGTAATACGGAAAAGCAGATTATGTTCATGAAGGATTTTGGCACGACGGCATTGGTATCGACGCCATCTTATGCGCAGTATATTGGTGAAGTCGCTAGGGAAATGGGCATCCAAAGTGATGATTTAAAGTTGCGGCTCGGGCTATTCGGGTCGGAGGGTTGCACTGAGGAAATGCGTGATCAGGTTGAGCACTCACTAAATTTATTCGCAACTGATAATTATGGAATGAGTGAGCTGATCGGGCCGGGAGTTTCGGGCGAATGTGAATTCAGGAATGGAATGCATATTGCAGAGGATCATTTCTTTGCAGAAATCATCAATTCGGATACGGCGCAGACCTTGCCCAGGGGTGAAACAGGCGAATTAGTGGTGACGACA